>NZ_JALBGX010000026.1:0-65830 GCF_023006465.1 Rhizobium sp. PRIMUS64
AGCCTCGGCCGGCCGCGTTTCGTCGCCTATGCCGAATGGCAGGGTGGGCCGGTGCTGCGCGAGGCGAAGGCGCTGCTGCCGTCCGTCTGGTCGCTTCGCCACAGGCCGCAGGACGTGGCGATCCATGCGGACGAGATCGCCAATGGACGGGCGCGCTCAGCCGATCCTCACTACCGGATCTCCGACCGCATCCTCGTGCGCCGGCTCTCGCCGAACAGCTGCAAGATTGAAATCGACCGGCATCCCGAGATCTTGCTTTCGCCGACGATGCTGGAACTGATGGGCTTCGAGATCGCCAATTGCCATTCCGACGATGCGGCGACGGTTGCAGCGATCTTGAAGGACTTGGCGGTGCGGGGAAACGAATGGCTGCACGAGGCGGCAAGGGCGGCGGCATCGAGCGTCAGCGCCGAGCAGAAAGCCTATTCCCGCGCCACCTAGAGCAATTCCAGGAAAAGTGTGAAGCTGTTTCGTCCGGAATTGCGTAAAAACAAAAGGATAGAGCGGTTCTGCGCTTCCGTTAAAAGCTGAACCGCTCTAAATCCGCACGATGTGCTGATCCCAGGCGACGTCGCTGCGGGTCGACAGGAAATCGCCATCATAGGAGGAAACGGCAAAGCCGCCTCTTGCCGGCGCGATGCCCGCCGCATCGGGAACGACGGTCTCGGCCAGCACCTTGCCCGACTTTGCGTCAAGGGTCACCGAGGCGCCGCCCTTCGGTGAGGTGATGCCGACGAGACCTTCGCTGCGATTGACGGCGATCGCCCCGACGTAATTGGCAAGCCGGCGCGTCGTCTCCTCCGGCAGGTCGATGAAGGAGAGATCTTCACCCTTGGCGAAATGGCCGACGAGCGGCGGCAAATCCTTGCGGTGGCCTTCATACTGGCAGGCGAACCAGATGCGGCCCTCGCCGTCGAGATCGACGTGGCGGGTGGAGAGTTCTGCCCATTCCGCCGGCAGCACATGTTTTTCGACCAGCGCCCCGGTTGCCGCATCGATCAGCGCCAGCGATGGCTGCATCTCGCCGAGATTGAGCTTGGTGCGGCCGAAATCCGGATGCGTCTCGATGCCGCCATTGGCGACGATGAGAAGGCGTCCGTCCTCGGAAACGGTTATGTCGTGCGGACCGATGCCGTAGGTCTCGAATTCGCCGATGCGGGCGAAGCGGTCGGTGGCGTCGTAGAGGCCGATCATGCCGCGATTACCGTCGAAGTCGTTCTCGCTGGCGTAGAGCAAACGACCATCAGGAGAGAAGGCGCCGTGGCCGTAAAAATGCCGGTCCTCCCTGGAGTTGATGACAACAGGCTCGCTTTTGTTCCAGGGATCGAAGATCATCGCATAGGTGCCGGGCCGGCGCGCGAAGGCGACAGTCTTGCCGGTGCTGGCGCTGAAGGCCATGCCGTGAGCGCGGGCGGGAAGCGCCACTTGATCGACGATCTCGCCACGCTCGGTCACGGTCGCAATGGCAAAGGAGCCGTCGGCTGCACGAATACCCGATGCATAGACCGCATCGGCCCGCTCCAGCGCCATCAGCGACCTCGGCGCCAAGGCCGAAAGGAAGCCAAGGCCGGCCGCCTTGACGAAGTTGCGTCGGTCGATCGCGGCACTTGGCATCATCGTCTCAGTCTCCGTCCGAAAAGGAAAAGCCGGCTGAAAGGCCGATGGCCGCGCCATATTCGTCGCTGATCCGGGTGATCAGGTCGCGGCTATCGGCAAGCAGCGTATCGAGCTTGGCCTTCTCCGCATCGCTTGTGGCGACATCGATGTCGGGATTGAGCTTCGGCACGCTGTCGAGCAGCGATTTGAAGTCCTCATCGATCGAGGCGGCAACCGGCTGCTTGTCCGGCGGCAACAGCTCGGCCATGCCGGCCTTCTGCCAGAGCGTGCGTAGGCCCTCCAGATTGGCGGCCATCGATTTCCAGGTATTTTTGGAGCGCCAGTAGATCGCCATGCGCGGCCGTGGCGCGGTGTCCTTGCCCTTGTAGAACTGTTCCAGGCGCTGGTCGCGGACATTCTCGGCACCATGGACGAGAATGCCGAGCAGCGCCGTCACCGCTTCCTTATTGTCCATGAAATCGTTGCTCTGCGGGCCTGGATGTTTCCAGCTCGCCTGCACGCCATCGGGCTTTTCCCAGGCGGCGACGACTTCGCCGGCCTCACGCTGGATATTGCCGGCGACCGCCTGGCCGTAAAGGCAGCGGAAACTGCCCTTCTGTCCGACGAGATCGTCGGAGCCATTGCCGTAAAGCACGTATTCCAGCGCCGTCAGGCCCTGCAACGCAACACTCTTGCCGGCGATCGCATCAACGGTCGCATCCTTCGGATCGGCCTTGGCGATCAGCGCCTGCACCTGCTTGAGGCCGACGCCCTTGCGGTCGGGATAAAACAGGATGTGCTCGAAGAGATTGTCCTGGATAACAGGCCCGGTCTGGACGATCTCGATGATCGACCAATAGCGGATCGTGTCGTCGAAGGTGGACTTCGCTTTGTCGAGCGTCTGCTGCGTGCCGTCGGCGCAAAGATCCTTCATCGCCGTCGTCAGCCGGGCGGACGATTGCTGCATGTTGCGATAGCCGGGACGGATCACCTCGTCGACGGCGCGCTGCATGACGGCGGGAACGGCATCCTCGTTCAGCCCTGCCGGGGGAGTGGCCGTCTGGGCGGCCGCTGATGTCGCGAGGCCGATCAGAGGAAGGCAGAGCAGGGGGTGCCAAAGGCGCATCAAAGTGACTCCAGGAATGTAATCAGGGCCGCCCTGTCGTCGGTCGACAGGGAGGAGAAAGCGTTGCGGGCCTTTTCAGCTTCGCCGCCATGCCAGAGAATCGCCTCGGTGAGGCTCCGCGCACGGCCGTCATGCAGGAAAAAGCTGTGTCCGCTGACAGTCCGGGTCAGTCCTATACCCCATAGCGGCGGCGTGCGCCATTCACGTCCGCTTGCAAGGCCAACCTGTTGCCCGTCGGCAAGACCGTCGCCCATATCGTGCAGGAGAAAGTCGGAATAGGGCCAGATCAGCTGGAAGGATTGTGCCTTGTCCGGCGTATCCCGGCGGGTGACGAATTTCGGCACATGGCAGGAAATGCAGCCGGTTTCGTAGAAGATCCGCTTGCCCCTCAGCGTCTCGGGGAAGCTTGCCTTGCGGCGCGAGGGAACCGCGAGATTTTCAGAATAGAAGGTGACGAGGTCGAGAATGGGACCCGGCGCTTCTTGCGCGCCCAGCCGTTTCTGCACGCCGGTCGGCATATCAAGGCATTTTTCTTCTGCCCTGGTGCAGTCGCCCTGCGCCTTCGGCTGGTCGGGCGTCGAGATGCCGATATCATTGGCGAAGGCATCCGCACTCTGGTCGCGCACCGTGGCGTTCTGTGCCTTCCAGCCGAATCGTCCGAGCGCGATCTTGCCGCTGCGATGGTCGCGCACGATCGCCGCCTTCCCCGAAATGCCGTCGCCATCGGTATCGTCCGGATCGGCATGGGCGAGGATATCGGCTTCGGGAATGGCCTCGATCAGTCCGAGGCCGATCATCGCCGAGGCGACACGCGGCGAAATCGTCGTCGCGGGATCGAGCGGTCCATAAGCGGGATTGACAACCGCATAGCTCGGCCGGCGCAGCGACACGGTCTCGCCGTCGCCGAGCGTCACCCTCTCTTCGTAGTAGCTGATCGCCATCTTTCCTTCGGCAGCAAGGCCGGGAACGGCGAGGTCCTGCAGCTGATGGCCGTAGGCCGGATCGGGAAAGTTGACGACATCAGCACTCGCGATCGCCTTTTCTTCCGCCGGCGTCCGGGCCGCGCGGGAAAGCCGCAGCAACATCGAGGTGGCGCTCGGGCCTCCCTCCGGCGGTTTGCCGCGGCCGTCATTGACATGGCAGCTCATGCAGGAGCGGGCGTTGAAGAGCGGCCCGAGACCATCGGAGGCTTGCGTCGAGGAGGGAGCGGAAACCCAGAGCTTGCGGAAGAGCGCGTTGCCGAGCTTGAAATTCTGCTCTTCGTCGAAGGGGATGTTGGCCGAAATATGCGAGAAGCTGTCCTCGGTGACGGGGTCGATCGAGGTCGTCGCCCCTGCCTGCATCGCTTCGTATTGTTCTGCCTTGGAAAAATTTGCCGTTGGCCGGGTGACCTCGGCGACACGTTTCAGATCGTCCGCGGAAAGGTCGCTGCGTTTCGTCGGCAGATCGAAACCGGCGGCGATGCTGACGGAAAAACCGGCAAGCGTGGCGCAGAGCACTGCGCTGGCGATCAATCGGCGGGCCGGGGCATGCGACATTTCAGGGTCCGGGCCGCCTCGGCTTTCGAAGCGGCCCGCCTTTTTGCTTATTTGAAGACGGCGTTAGGATTATCCAAGCTGTCGGAACCTTCAAGCTGAACCGTGCCGAGATCGAGTGCGGCAATAACGCGCTGCACCGATTTCGTCTGGTCGATCAGCCCGTCGATGGCGGCCTGGACGACGGCATTGCCTTCCTTGTTGCCCTCGGCGATCATCTGGTCGTACTTCTCGACCGTCTCGCCGCGCTTAGCCATGGCGTTCATCGCATCGAGCGTCTTGTTGAGCTTGCCTTCCACTTCGGCATCGAGCGCCTTGTCCTTGGCGGCCACCAGATCGTGCAGCGACGGGCCGCTGAGCTTGGTGCCGTCGACGCGGGTATAGTTGCCGGTATAGGCGGCGGCGATGCCGATCGCGTCGTTGAGATGCGAGTTGTAGGTATTGTCCGAGAAGCAATCATGCTCTTCCTCGGGATCGTGCAGCAACAGGCCGAGCTTCATGCGCTCGCCGGCAAGCTCGCCGTAGGAAAGCGAACCCATGCCTGTCAGGATCGCGACGAGACCGGCCTTCGGATCGGCTTCGACGTTCTTCGTCGCAGCACCGTCCGGCGTCCAGTTGTCGGTCATTTCCTGCAGGTCGGAAACGAGCAGGGTGGAGGCGGATTTCAGATATTCGGCGCGACGATCGCAATTGCCGTGCGTGCAATTCTTGAGATCGTAATCCGTTGCCGGACGGTCGCCGGCGCCAGGCCCCGTGCCGTTCCGATCCTGACCCCAGAGCAGGAATTCGATGGCATGATAGCCGGTCGCGACATTGGCTTCGATGCCGCCGGCCTCGGCCAGCGTGCCGGAGAGGAATTCCGGCGTCAGCTTGGAGGCGTCGACATCCTTGCCGTCGATCTTGATCGTCTTGTTGGCGATGACATTTGCCACATAGAGAGAGTTTTCGTCGCTCTCGGTGCCGTAAGAGGCATCGACATAGTCAATCAGGCCTTCATCGAGAGGCCATGCGTTGACCTTACCTTCCCAGTCGTCAACGATCGGATTGCCGAAGCGATAGACTTCCGTCTGCTGGTAGGGAACACGTGCCTTGATCCAGGTGTCCCTGGCGGCCTTGAGCGTCGCGTCGGTCGGCGCCTTCAGGAAGGCGTCGATGGCGGCGTCGAGCGCCTTGGCT
Source organism: Rhizobium sp. PRIMUS64 (assembly GCF_023006465.1). NCBI lineage: Bacteria > Pseudomonadati > Pseudomonadota > Alphaproteobacteria > Hyphomicrobiales > Rhizobiaceae > Rhizobium > Rhizobium sp. PRIMUS64. The sequence continues at coordinate 5,434 of NZ_JALBGX010000026.1, forward strand.
GTCGTCAGCGAGTCTTCGTATTTCGCATGCGCCAGATCGGCATAGTGTTTCACTACGGCGGCAGCATCGGTCTCGGCATGCGCGGGAAGGGCGAGCAGGGCGGCGGGGGCGATCGCCAGCACGGCTGCGCGGAATTTGCGGTTGAGCTTCATGATCCTCTCCTGTGACGGGATTTTCCGTCTAATCGGGCTCCGTCTCTTCGCCCAAAAGCAAACTGGTGTCAAACACTCTAGTTTGGAATGATTTTAAGAATGGACAGGCGCGGCCAACCGGTCATTTTTGAACGGCATCTGCTTGAAAAATCGGCAGCAACCGTGCCATTTCGCCGCGGCATCGCCATCCGTTGCAGGCCTCCGCTAAGCCGCGTCAGCCCTTCCGCTGCATACGGCAAAAGAAGAAGCCGTCCGTGTCGGTGGAGGCGGGCGTCAGCGTCACCGTCAGGCCGTCGGAAGAATGCGGACGCGGGGCGTCCTTTCCAAAGAGCTGATCCCAGGCAGGCAGGGCGCTGACGATCTGAAAATCAGGATTGGCGGCCGTGAAGCGGCGCGCCTGTTCCTCGTTCTCCTGGGGCAGGACCGAGCAGGTGACGTAGATCAGTTCGCCGCCTGATTTGACGAAGCTGCTCGCCTGCGCCAGCGCGTCCTGCTGCTGGGCCGTGCGTTCGTCGAGGTTCTTGGCCGTCAGCCGCCACTTCGTATCGGGGCGGCGGCGCCATGTGCCGGTGCCGGTGCAGGGCGCATCGACCAGCACCTTGTCGCAGAGTTCGGCAAGGGCGGAGAGCGCCCTGGCGTCGTCATGCACCTGGACATTGCGCGTGCCTGCCCGCTTCAGCCGCTCTATGATCGGCGCCAGCCGTTTGCGGTCGGCGTCATAGGCGTGAACCTGTCCCTTGTTCTGCATGGCCGCCGCCATGGCGAGCGTCTTGCCGCCCCCGCCGGCGCAATAGTCGAGAACCTGTTCGCCATCATGGGCGAGCACCAGGTCGGCGACGATCTGCGATCCCTCGTCCTGAACTTCGAACCAGCCCTTTTGGAACGAAAGCTCGGCTGTCACGTTGGGAAGTCGCGAGGCGCCTTCGCCGGCGGCAATCCGGATGCCGTGGCGGGCGATCTTCGCTGCATGCGCGTTGGCTCTTTCGAGCGCCTTGACGACCTTGTCGCGGGAGGCCTTGAGCAGGTTGGCGCGCAGATCGAGCGTCGGGCGGGCGGCGAGTGCCTGTGCCTCGGCGAGCCAGCCGGCACCGAAGGCCTGTTCGAAGGAGGGTTGGACCCATTCGGGAATATCGCCGCGGATATGCGGCGGCGCATCGTCGAGGGAGCGGCTTTGAATGGCCGAGGCGGCGTCGGCTGAAAGCGGCGTCGGCGCAAACTTGTCATCCGCCAGCTCAGTGGCAAGACTGTCCGGGGTGAAACCCCATTGGCGGAACATGACGGCATGGGCAATCGCCGCGGCACTATCGTCATCCATCAGCCAGGCATGGGAAAGCCGCATGCGCAGTGCGTCATAGACGATGTTGCCGATAGCAGCACGATCGCCGGAACCGGCGAAGCGGTGCGCGAGGCCCCAGTCCTTCAGCGCGTCGGCGACGGGCCGCTTGCGGGCATCGATGTCCGCGAGCACAGAAATCGCCCCTTCGAGGCGGCCGCCCAGACGCATTCACATGTCTCCTGTTGCCGTGGCGTGTGAACGACCAGCGCAAACGCGATAGTCACGCAGTGGATTGTTCACAAGTCTCAACCGGGTGGTAACCGCGATTGACGGCAAGAGCAAGCGCCGCTTCCGGCGCCTCAGCTGATGACTTGGTAGCAAACCTTCGCAGTGCCGGAGCTCACCATGCCGATATTCTGCGCGGCGGCGCGCGACAGGTCGATCACACGACCACGGATGAACGGACCACGATCGTTGATACGAACGACGACAGTGCGGCCATTATTGCGGTTGGTGACCTTCACCTTGGTGCCGAAAGCAAGCGAACGATGTGCGGCAGTCAAGATGGCAGGGTTCATACGTTCCCCGGAAGCAGTTTTGGAGCGAAGTGCGTACCATGAAGCACCGCCACAGCCATTTGCAGCAAAACCTTCCGCCGGAAGCATGGAAGAACAGGCGGCAATAGTTGCGGCGACGATAATAGAACGACGTATTTTCTTCAAAACAGAGTATCCCTCAACTATTGAACTCACGCCCTTGCAGGCGGCGGGGCTTAAATCTGCGAAAAAGTGGCGAAAAAGTGCCGGATGTGTTCACGGAATATTACAATCTGTAACATTCGTGAGTGCGTTGATGGAATCTCAGGAATCCATGCCGCCCCCAAATGTGGAAAAAACCTAATAAAATCAGCTAAAATCCGAACGAATTTTCCGAAGGGATAGTTAACGGCCTGGCGTTCACGAAAATCGCGAAAATATTTTTCCGATTTCGCCATATTTGTTGCCACATTTGGGCAAATTTAAAGGCCGTTAACCATAAGATGCGGCGAAAATTGTCCGGCCAAAGCGGCAAAGTAGGAATTTCCTACTCATTTTGGGTGAGTACATCCCGTCGCAAACAGGACTGCATTCTAACCACGCCAGCGCCCGTCCTGCCACAATTGCGCAAGCGACATCGGATAGTTCGGGAAGGAGAATTCGAAGCCGGTGGCCTTCAGTTTCGCATTCGAGATGCGTTTGTTCTCGCCGTAGAAGGAGCGTGCCATCGGCGTCAGTTCGGCGGTCTCAAACGCTTGCTCGGGCGGCGGTTCGACGCCCATCAGGCGGGCTGCCTCGACGATCACATCCTGCGGCGGGCCGGGCCGGTCGTCAGTGACATTATAGATGCCGCCGAGGCCGCGCTCCGACAGGAAGTGGGTCGCGGCACCGATATCTTCGACGCGAATGCGGTTGAACACCTGGTCCTTCTTGATCAGCCGTCGCGCCGTGCCCTTCGCCAGATTGCAGAAGGCGTTGCGGCCCGGCCCATAGATCCCGGAAAGGCGGAGCACCGCCGCCGGCACACCGCGCTCCTGGCCCATCGCCAGCCAGCCCTCTTCTGCCTCGAGCCGCTCCTTCGACCGCCCGGAAATGGGCAGGCACGGCGTTTCCTCACTCACCCAGGCTCCCTTGTGATCGCCATAGACGCCGACGGTGGAGAGATAACCGATCCATTCAAGCTTCGGCAGCAGGCTTGCGCCGTCCTTGTCAAGCAGCCGCAGCAGCGGGTCGGCCTTTCCAGGCGCGATCGACTGCGCGAGATGCGTTACACCAGTCAACGCCCGGCGCAGCCCCTCGTCCATGCTCTCGCCGTCGAAAAGGAATGCTTCGATGCCATTCTGGCGGAGCACGTCCATCTTGTCTGGCGAACGCGTGGTGCCGGAAACACGCACGCCGTTGCCGGCAAAGGCCTTGGCGATCGCTGTGCCGGAATAACCGCAGCCAAAGATCATCACATGCATCAGCCCACTCCCGCCAATCGCCATTCGTTCAGGACGTCGTCATCTTTCTCATCCGTCCTTTGTGCGGCAAAGACCGAGAATTCGCCAGCCTCCATCAGCCGTGAAAGCGCCCAGACCGCCATGCCGCGCACTACGGGCGAGGGATCGTCCGAAAGCGCGCAACATGGCCCGATGAGCACCTTGTCGCCGGAATTGCCGGCGGCGATCAGGACGTTGCGGACGAAGCGGTCGCGGCCGATCCGCTTCACCGGCGAGCCGCTGAAAAAGGTACGGAAGGCGGCATCGTCAAGCGTCAGCAGAAAGGCGATCGACGGCTCCTTCAGATCTTCCCGCGCCTGCAGCTTCATCTCGGAGGCGGAGCTTGCGAACTTGTTCCAGGGACAGGCGGCAAGACAGTCGTCGCAGCCATAGATTCGATTGCCGATCAGCACTCGCAAATCGGCGTCGATCGGTCCCTTGTGCTCAATGGTGAGGTAGGAGATGCAGCGCCGCGCGTCGATCTGGTAAGGCGCCGGAAAGGCAGCCGTCGGACAGATGTCGAGACAGGCGCGGCAGGAGCCGCAATGATCGCTCTCCGGCGCGTCGATGGCAAGATCGGCGGTGGTGAACATCGTGCCGAGAAACAGCCAGGAACCGTGCGTGCGGCTGACGAGATTGGTATGTTTGCCCTGCCAGCCGAGCCCCGCCGCTGCCGCTAAGGGCTTTTCCATGACAGGCGCCGTATCGACGAAGACCTTCACGTCGGCGCCGGCCCGTGCCGCAAAGCGCGTGGCGATTTCCTTCAGCCGGCCCTTGATGACGTCGTGGTAATCGCGGTTGCGGGCGTAAACGGAAATTGCCGCTTTATCAGGCTTGTCGAGGATACCGCGGGGATCTTCCTCCGGTGCGTAATTCAAGCCGAAGACGACGACGGAGCGCACGTCGCTCCAGAGTGTGCGCGGATCGCCGCGCCGGTCGCGAGTCTCCGCCATCCAGTCCATCGTCCCGTGGCGCCCGGCATCGATGAACTGGCCGAGACGCTCCTTGGCTTGCGGGATCGCGTCCGGGCGCGTGATGCGGCAGAGATCGAAGCCCTTGGCAGCAGATTCCGCCCGAACGAACTCGGTCAAATTGTCGCGGCGGCGGCGCCCTTTGTCGTCATTGTCAGGTTCGGGCATGAAGAGCCCTCGTCAGAAATCCAGATCGGCATAGTGTGAAACCGGTGTCAGTCCGCGCACGCGCTCGGTCAGCATCGGCCGGAAGGAGGGACGTGACTTCAGCCGCTGGTACCAGTCCTTGACGACGGGCGAATCCGCCCACTCGATCTCGCCGAGATAATCGAGGATGGAGATCGAGGCCGCGGCGGCAAGGTCGGCATAACTCATCCGCTCGCCCGCCAGCCACTGACGCGAACCGGCGAGCCAGGTGAGATAGCGCATATGCTGGCGGATATTCGCGCGCGCCGTGCGTAAAACCTTGGAATCTGGCGCTCCACCGCCTTGATCCGCGGTCATCTGCAACTTGTAGACACGCTCGCGGGCGAGCGGCTTGGTCACGTCGTTTTCCATTTTCTGCATGAACCATTCGGTCAGCCGGCGGATTTCCGCCCGCTGGAAAGGATCTTCGGCGAGCAGCCGCCGGTCGCGCTTCAAGACGCCATGCGTCTCGTCTAGATACTCGGAAATGACGCTCGCGCCGCAGAGCGCGCGCATGCTGTCGTCGACATAGACCGGCAGCGTGCCGGCCGGATTGAGCGCCAGGAAATCCCGGCGCTTCTCCCATGTCTGCTCTTCGATCAGATCCGCCTGATAGCCGTATTCCGCCAGGATCAGCCGGACGAAGCGAGATGCGGATGACATGGGATGATGATAAAGCGTGGGCATCGATACTCGGGCGTTGTGATTGCTGTTACAGGACTGTGTGGCAGCTCAATTATAGCGCCCTAGTCATGACTCATTGGTTGAAGCTATAGGAGCTTGGCCCCGCCAATACAAGCGAATCGGATTTTTCAGGCCACCTGATAATGGCGAAACACGGTCTAACGAACGAATGGAAGCGGCAGCCTGATCGGCCCAAGCGCTCAGGCCCGACCGAACTTTAAACCGGAGACAATGTATGGATTATATAAATGCTGCAATTCTCGGCGTCATAGAGGGGATCACCGAGTTCCTGCCGATCTCGAGCACCGGCCATCTGATCATTGCGGAGCAATGGCTCGGACATCGGTCGGATATGTTCAACATCGTTATTCAGGCGGGCGCTATCCTCGCCGTCACCATCATTTACTGGCGTCGGCTGCTGGATCTGGTGCTTGGCTGGCGTGATCCTGCCAACCGCGATTATGCCGCCAAGCTGATCGTCGCCTTTCTCATCACCGCCGTTCTTGGACTGGTCGTCAAGAAGCTCGGCTTTGAACTGCCGGAGACCGCGACGCCGATTGCCTGGGCGCTCATCATCGGCGGTATCTGGATGATTTTTGCCGAATGGGCCGCCGCCCGCAGGCCGCCCCATAAAGAGATCACCTGGCTTGTCGCCATCCTGGTCGGCATCGCCCAGATCGTCGCCGGCGTCTTCCCGGGAACCTCGCGCTCCGGCGCCACGATCTTCGTCGCCATGCTGGCGGGCACCGGCAACCGCGCCGCGGCGACGGAATTCGCCTTTCTCGTCGGCATACCCACAATGTATGCCGCCAGCGGCTATGAATTGCTGAAGACGTTTAAGGATGGTGGAGCGGCAGGCGAAGACTGGACGGCGCTCGGCATCGCCTTCGTCGTCTCCACGGTCGTCGCCTTCATCGCCGTTAAATGGCTGCTTGCCTATATCAGGAGCAACCGGTTTACCCTGTTTGCCATTTACCGCATCATTCTCGGTGCCTTGCTGCTCGGCATGGCCGCGACCGGTTTCATTGCCTGAGACATCCGTCCCGCATTGCATTCGCGCAACTCCCGGCGCGAATGCAAATGCCCGCCGGACTTCTCGAATAGACACTCGATTACCGGCAGGGCGCCGATTTCAGATAGGCGATGTTGAGGGGATAAGCGCCCGCCGCCGTTTTTGATACAGGCGAGACTGAACGTTCATTGCGGAGCGCGCTGTTTCAGGCGCTCCGGTCGACTGCTGGCTTGGAGCAGCATGCCGGCGCAGGGCCGGCCTTTCGTCAATGGATAATCGAAGCCGTCGAGCAAGGATCGACGCCGTAGGCCGGCGAGCAATCGCCCTTTACCGCCGCGACCGAACCGGGCGCAACGAAAGAGCCTGCAAGGATAACCAGCGCCGCACACGCAAACAGGAGCGCGATTGACTTGCCCATCGAGAAATGCCTTTCACAGTGATTGCCGCACGCGACCGCAGGCGTTGAGTCCGTTGGAAGACGCGCGGGTTTGGTAGTCAGTGGAATGGCAAATAGCAATAAACGTTCCTGCTAAATTTGGCGTTAATTCCACAAAAATTCCGATGCGTCTTTTATGCAACGCCGCTGAGTATGCCGAGCACCAGAACACTTCAAACTTGCGCCGGGCTTTGCGGGACACGCCAACGCCAAAACGCCGCCCGCGGTATCGGCGGACGGCGTTATCGTTCCTCGGAAAAGATGGTCAGGCGGCCTTGCCGGTACCCGTGTACTGGCCGTGCGGACGATAGTGCACCAGGTAGGAGCCAAGCACCGATGCCACCATGGTGGGCGCAATGCCGAGGCCCTTCAGCGTGCGGCCTTCCGCCTCGGCTTCGGGGGAGACGACATTGTCGCGCTTCAGCAGGCGCACTTGGTCCGGCGTGATCGGCGGCGTTATGAAGGGGACCAGCGAAGCGATGCTGCCGATCATCGAAGCGATGCCGAAGGGCAGGGATACCAGCGGGTTCTTGCGGCACGTTACCTTCAGCATCGTCTCGAGACATTCGCGGAAGCTCAGCACCTCAGGCCCGCCAAGCTCATAGACCTTGCCGCCGCCGACCTTGCCGTCGACGGCGCGGGCGACGGCCTCGGCGACATCCTCGACATAGACAGGCTGGAATTTCGTCTTGCCGCCGCCGACCAGCGGCAGGATCGGCGACATGCGCGCCATCTCGGCGAACTTGTTGAAGAAGCTGTCCTCCGGTCCGAAGACGATCGACGGACGGAAGATCACCGCATCGGGCTTGACCGAGAGGATGGCCGTTTCGGCGCGACCCTTGGTGCGGCCATAGTCCGAATCGGATTTCGCGTCGGCGCCGATCGCCGAAATATGCGTCAGTGTCGCACCTGCGCCGCGCGCCGCCTCAGCAATCGCACGACCGCCGAATTCCTGCACGGCGTCGAAAGTGTTGCGGCCGGTTTCGTGCAGAATGCCGACGCAGTTGACGACGTGGCTCGCACCGTCGACGGCGCGATCGATCGAGCTGCGGTAGCGCAGGTTCGCCTGGACGAAGGAGATCTGGCCGACATTGCCGAGCGGCTGCAGAAAGCCGGCGAGATCGGGACGGCGCACGGCGACGCGGATGTTATAGCCGCGCTTGGCCAGCGCCCGAACCACGTGCCTGCCCACGAAGCCGGACCCTCCGAACACGGTGACGAGCGGCGGCAGGTTTGCAAGGGTCATGGCAGGCTCCTCGAAAGGCTTTGCGGAATGCTTGATTGGCTTCGTCTTAGCCGAATCCCGGCGCGACGGGAAGGCCTATCGTACCGTCAGTTTTGCGGGATGCGAGACCGCTCTAGACCCCTTCGACGACGACCATTTCAGCATCCGCGACTTCCTGGCGGATTTTCGCGGCGATCTGGTATTCCGGCGAATTGTAGCAGTCGACCGCATGCTGCATCGACGGGAATTCGATCACCACGTTGCGGACGCGCGCCTTGCCCTCGAGTTCGGTGAAGGCGCCGCCGCGCGCCAGGAAATTCGCGCCATACTTTTCGAAGGCCGGCTTGGCGGCCGCCACATAATCCTTGTAGCGCTCGGCATCGCGAACGTCGACGCGGGCGATCCAATATCCCTTGGCCATGGTCTTCTCCCTTTTGTCGTTGAAACTATTAGCGGTTTGCCGGCCAGAGCGCCGACACCATCTCGCTGAGGATGGCGCGGGCGGCATCTCGGGGATCCGGCGCCTTGACGACAGGCCGGCCGACGACGAGATGCGTCGCTCCCGCCTTCAGCGCGTCGAAAGGTGTCATCACCCGCTTCTGGTCGCCCTTGTCGCTACCATCAGGGCGAATGCCGGGGGTGACGATCGCCATCTCGGGTCCGACGATCTCGCGCACCGCTGTCGCTTCCTCCGCCGAGCAGACCACGCCGCCCATGCCGGCCGCGCGCGCCTGTTCGGCCCGGCGCAGCACCAGGCTGTGCGGATCCTGGCTGTAGCCCGCCTCGGCAAGGTCATCGGCATCCATCGAGGTCAGCACGGTCACGCCGAGCAGGCAGAGGCCGGAACCGGCCGCGGCCTCGACCGCCGCCTTCATCGCTTTCGGATAGGCGTGCAGCGTCAGCATCGACATGCCCATCTTGGCGATGTTCTCGACGCCGGAGGCAACGGTGTTGTCGATGTCGAGCAGCTTCATGTCGAGAAAGATCTTCTTGCCGCTGGCGGCAAGCTCGCGGGCGAATTCCAGGCCGCCGGCAAAGACCAGCTGATAGCCGATCTTGTAGAAGAGAATGTCGTCGCCGAGCGCGGAAACCAGTCTTTCCGCCTCGCCGATCGTTGGAACATCCAGGCCGACGATCAACCGCTCGCGTGCGTCCATCTGAAGTCACCCCTGCCAGTCTTCGATGGGTGTCCAGTCGCATGATAAGCGGCGATCCGCAAGACCGAAAGCATAGAGATTGCCGCCACCGCCCGGCTGGTCACGGTCGCGCGCGATCGAGCTCCCCGCCAGATGGCATTTGAGCAGCGTGCCGACGCCGCCATGGCCGACAAAGGCGATTGGCGCCGTCGCATCATGCGTGGCAAGAACGGCGTTAACAGACTCGACGATGCGGGCCTGCGCGTCGACGGCCCGCTCCCAGCCCTTGAAGCTTTGTTCCGGATGGGCGAAGAACCAGTCGGCGGCTTCTTCGAATTGCGGCGGCGGCAGGAAGCCGGTGGCCGAGCGGTCGTTCTCATGCATGCCGTGGACGATTTCGATCGTCACGCCGGAAGCTTTCGCCAGGATTTCGGCCGTTTCTATCGCCTTCGTCTCGTCGCTGGAGACGATGCGCTGCAACTGCCTGGCCCAGCCGCTCTCTGCCGCTTTGCGGGCACGTGCCGCGCCGACATCGGAAAGCCCCCATTTTGGCACAGGCACGTTGGCGTCGATCCTGACCTGCGGATGAGTGATGTAGATCCCGAACATCTCAGCCGCGCTTGTAGATCCAGAGCTGCGCCGGCGGAATGTTGCGCATGACGAAGTCGAAATGCTGGATATGGTAGCGGTCGGGATTGGCGGCGATCGGCGAGATCGCCCCATAGGAAATCTGCACCATCGGCCGGCCGGCCGGCAGTCGATCGAGCAGGCTTTCGAGCAGCGAGATGCGCTTCGCCATCGGGAAATTCAGAAGCGGAATGCCCGAGACGACGGAATCGAAGGTGAGACCGCCGAAATTGCCAAGAGTGGTCTGAAGATCGAAAGCGTCGCCGTTGATGAAGTGCACGCCGGGATAGGTCCGCAGCAGATGCTTGTGGAAATCCGTCGAATATTCGATCGCAACGAGATTTTCCGGACGAACGCCGCGGCCGAGGATGGCCTTGGTGATGGCGCCCGTGCCCGGCCCGAGTTCAAGCACCGGCAGCCCGGAATGGATATCGACGACGCTTGCCATGCGCTTCGCCGTGATCGAGGAGGTCGGCACGATCGAGCCTACCGTCTTCGGCCCCTGCATCATGCCTCGGAAGAAGCGGATCTCGTCGTCGAACCTCTTCCCGAACCGTTCCTTCACCTTGACCCGTAAGCTCATTCTCCACCCATCCGCATGTTGATCGAATGCCTTAATATGCCGCTTGTCGCTTAAGGGACAAGGATTTTCGCAACAAGGACATCGGCATCAACAGTTCATGCGGCTTTCGGCGCGGAACCGGGCATGAGATCGGCCAGCCTTTCGGCCAGGTGATCGGCGTCGACAGGCGCGCGCAGCTTCACGTCGGTATTGTCGAAGTAGAGATAAACGTCGCGGCCCTTGGTGCGCGCCGGTACGGGGGGCAGTACCCGTGTCGCGTTCTCAGGTTCTCCGCCCGTGGCCCAGGCGCGGATGCGTTGCGCCCATATGTCGAGTGCTTCGTCCTCGTAGCCGCTGACATAGAGCTTTTCGGAGCCATGCAGGCGGCAATAGACGAAATCGGCGGTGATATCCATCAGCAGCGGCCATTTCACCGTATCGGCGCAGACGAGAGCGACCTTGTGACGCCTGAGCATGTCGATGAAGATGGGTGAGCGGAAGCTCTCGTGGCGGATTTCGAGCGCATGGCGGATCGGTTGGTGTCCGTCGCTTTTAAGCCAGGCCGGTCCCTTGATATGCCAGTCGTGACGCTTCGCAAGCGCTATCGCCGCGTCGCGGTCATGCGGCAGCAGCGACAAAAAGCTTTCGAAAAGGGATGGATCGAAGGCCATGTTCGGCGGCAATTGCCAGAGGATCGGCCCGAGCTTGGGACCAAGCCGCAGAAGGCCGGAGGCGAGGAAATTGGCGAGCGCCGTCTCGATATTCTGCAGCCGCAGCATATGGGTGATGAAGCGCGGTCCCTTGACCGCGAAGATGAAATCATCCGGCGTCTCGTCGCGCCAGCGGCCGAAGCTTTCGGGCCGCTGCAATCCGTAGAAGGTGCCGTTGATCTCGATCGACCGGAAGTGGCGCGCGGCGTAGGAAAGCTCCTGCTTCTGCGGCAGGTCCTTCGGGTAGAATTGGCCGCGCCAGGGCGCATAGGTCCAGCCGGATATGCCGATGCGCACCGTTCCCGTCTTTTTGGTCATGGGATCCTCCGTTTTGACAGGAGGAAAAACGGCAAGCGGTCGCCTTCGTTCCCCTCAGACGCGCATCGGCATCAGCACGTAGAGCGCATCGTCGCCCGCCGTGTCGCGGATCAGCGTCGGCGAGCCGGCATCGGCAAGCAGGAAGATCGCTTCCTCGCCGGAAAGCTGGGCGGTGATGTCGAGCAGGTATTTGGCGTTGAAGCCGATTTCCATCGCATCCGTGTCGTAGCCGACGGCGACTTCCTCAGTCGCGCTGCCGGAATCGGGATTGTTGACGGTCAGCATCAGCTGCCCCTCGGAAAGCGCCAGCTTCACGGCGCGTCCGCGCTCGGAGGAGATAGTCGAGACGCGGTCGACCGCCTGTGCGAAGGTCGTGCAGTCGACGCGCATTTCCTTGTCGTTGCCTGTGGGGATGACGCGCTGATAATCGGGGAAGGTGCCGTCGATCAGTTTCGAGGTCATGACGATCGAGCCGATCGTCAACCGGATCTTGGCGTCGGAGACCTCGACGGTCACCGTCGTCTCGGGATTGTCGACCAGCTTCTGCAATTCGCCGACCGTCTTGCGCGGAATGATGATGCCGGGCATGCCCTCGGAGCCGGAGGGCGCATCGACATCGGCGCGCGCCAGCCGGTGGCCGTCGGTCGCAACCGCCCTGAGTTTCAGCTCGCCATTGCTCTCGATCGTGTGGAAGAAGATGCCGTTGAGATAATAACGCGTCTCTTCCGTCGAAATCGCGAACTGCGTGCGGTCGATCAGCATCTTCAGATCGGTCGCCTTCAGCTTGAAGGAATGTGTGAAGGTACCGGCTGTGAGATCAGGGAAGTCCGACTCCAGCAGGCACTGCAGCGAGAATTTCGAGCGGCCGGACTGCACGGTCATCGCGCCGCCGTCGGTGCTGGTGGCAAGCAGCACTTCCGAGCCGTCGGGGAGCTTGCGCACGATATCGTAGAGAAGATGGGCGGGAACGGTAGTGGCGCCGGGCTGCTCGACGCTTGCAGGCGTCGCCTCGGTGATCTCGAGGTCGAGGTCGGTCGCCTTCATGTCGAGCTTCTGGCCATCGGCCTTGAGCAGTACGTTGGACAGGATCGGGATCGTGTTGCGACGTTCGACCACGCGGTGGACGTGGTTCAGCGATTTCAACAGGTTTGACCGCTCAATAGTAATACGCATGGGATGCTACCGCTTTCGACCGTGACTGTCCGGGCGCGTCGAGCACCCGAAGAATGCTGTCCCGGCTTGAGGCCGGGGGAGTGGACGGGCAAAATGGCAGACTTCAGCATTGCTTTGCAAGAGGCATGGACGCCGGCACCCCTGCATTTGCGGTTTTCCAGAGCAATGCTCACAGAAATCCGAACCCTTGCCGAAGCGCTGCCGCTCGCCCATAAAGGCTTCGATGCCGGCGACGAGCCGGCGGGACGAAAGCAAATGGCATGAATGAGGAAACGACAGCGGACGCCGCCACCCGGCGAAGCTTCCGCCTGCACAATGCAACGGTGCCGGCGCGGCCGCTGGAGCCGGCGCTCTATCTGGTCGCCACCCCCATCGGCAATCTCGGCGACATTACGCTGCGGGCGCTGGAAACGCTGGCCGGCGCCGATGTGCTCGCCTGCGAAGATACGCGCGTCACCCGCGTGCTGCTCGACCGCTACGGCATCCAGAACCGTCCCTTCGCCTATCACGAGCACAATGCCGACGAGGCCGGTCCAAGGTTGCTGCAGGCGCTCGAAGCCCGGCGTTCGGTGGCGCTGGTCTCCGATGCCGGCACGCCGCTTGTCTCCGATCCCGGCTATCGGCTGGCGCAGCAGGCGATTGCGGCAGGTTACCGCGTCATTCCCATTCCCGGCGCCTCTGCGCCGCTCGCAGCCCTTGTCGGCTCCGGCCTGCCGAACGATGCCTTCCTTTTCGCCGGTTTCCTGCCGGCCAAGGACAAGGCCCGTCGTGACCGTCTCAGTGAATTAGCCGCGGCACCCGCGACGCTGATCTTCTTTGAATCACCGCATCGGATCGGTGCAACGCTTCTGGCTGCCGCCGATGTGCTCGGGGGCACGCGGCCCGCCTCCGTCTGCCGCGAGCTGACCAAGACCTATGAGGAGTTCCGTCGCGGCACGCTTGCCGAGCTGGCGGCCCATTATCAGCAGGTGGAAAACGTCAAGGGCGAGATCGTCCTCGTGATCGGTCCGCCGGAGCCGGTCGAGACTGATGAGGCCGATGTCGAAGCCATGCTGGCCGACCTGTCGAAATCAATGCCGACGGCAAGCGCCGCCACCGAGGCCGCCCGCCTCACCGGCTTGCCGCGCAAGGTGCTCTACCAGCGCCTGCTGGAGATCAAGAACGCCGATGGGCGATAATGATCTCACCGCCATCAGGAGGAAGGCGCTGCGCCGGGGCCGCATGTCGGAATATGTCGCGGCCGCCTTCCTGATGCTGAAGGGCTATCGCATCCTGGCTCTGCGACACCGCACCCGGCTCGGCGAGATCGATATTATTGCCCGCAAGGGCGATCTCGCCGTCTTCGTCGAGGTCAAGGCCCGCCATGGCGAGGCCGCGGCGGTCGATGCCGTCTCTATCGCCGCGCAGAAGCGGATACGGGCGGCAAGCGATCTCTGGCTCGCCCGCCAGGCGGATCAGGCTCGCCTTTCCCAGCGCTATGATATCGTGGCGATCATGCCCGGCCGCCTGCCGCGGCACTTTCTGGATGCGTTTTAGCGCCTTTATGGTCCAATCCGTTTTCGAATCGTTAAACTTTTAGTTCCCGCGTGAACGAGGTTCTTACGACTCTCTGCTACCCCAAATCTCGGTAGGGATAACAATTGGGGATTGTTTCATGGCCTGGAAGCTGATGCTTGCAAGTGCGGTCGCCATGGCCGCGCGCTCCGCGCCTTATGCCGTGGCGAAGCCGGCCGGGAAATCCTTCGTCGCGCATGCGAGCGATCTGCTGCCATTGAAGCCGACACCGATCAATCCGGACTGGATCGTCAGCGGCAATCCGCAGGCGCGCACCGCCGAACACTCGCGCGGCCATGACGAAGCGTCGTTGACGGCGATCTGGGATTGCACGGCGGGTGAATTCCGCTGGCGCTTCGGCTGGGACGAGACCGTGATGATCCTCGAAGGCGAGGTGCATATCACTGCCGAGGATGGCACCGAACGCACCTTGCGCGCCGGCGACGTCGCCTTTTTCGCCGGTGGAACCTGGGCGAGCTGGCGGGTCGACAATTACGTCCGCAAGGTCGCCTTCCTGCGCAAACCCTTCCCGAAGCCATTGGCGATCGCCTACCGCCTCCGCAACATGCTGCGCAACGGCGGCAACCAGGGCGTCGCTGCCTGAAGATCGATTTCGATTTTGGGAGTTACGCGCTAATCAGGCTGAGGCGAAGCGGTTGTTTCGCCCTTCAAGATCTCGCAAGCGAATAGGATCGGATTGTCGAGCTCGGGCGCGGTTTGCTTGTTTAACAGAACGGCCACCGCCGCTGCGGCTATGTCTTGAATCGGCTGCTTCACTGTCGTCAGGCGTGGCGTTGTCATGCTTGCGAGCGGGATACCGTCGAAGCCGAGGATCGAAAGGGCTGCAGGTATCGGGATTCCCAGATCATGCGCTGCCCGCATGCAGCCGATTGCCTGCTGGTCCGAACTTGCAAAGATCGCCGTCGGCCGCTCGTTTCGCGCGCGGGCCAGAAGATAATTTCCCGCGGAACGGCCGCTCTCGTAGTCGAAGGCCGCCTCGGCAATCAGCGGTGGTCCTGCCATTCGTCTGCCGTCTGCCTGTTCCCTCGCCTGCTCGATTGCATCGAGATAGCCCCTGAGTCGATCGTTGGCGGGGACGGAGTGCCCGGGCCCCGAAATGAAGCCGATGCGGCGATGGCCGAGCTGCAAAAGATGCTCGACGCCAAGACGAACGCCATTGCGGTGATCGGCGGCAATGCCGGAATACCCTGGCATAAGCCGGTCGACGACGACGATCGGCAATCCCTTCGGCAGCTTGAGTGTGTGGAAATCATTGCTGGGAACCAGCATGATGCCGTCGACCTTACGGCTTGTCAGCTGTTTGATGCGGTCAGCCTCCTTGGCCGCATGATCAAACGACGTCATGACGATGATATTATAGCCGTGATTTGCCGCCGCTTGTTCCGCCGATTGGACAAGTTCCGCGAAGAAGGGATTGGTCAGATCCGGAATGACGATGCCGATGAGGCGGCTGACCTTGCCGCGCATGCTTCTCGCCGACGGGTCGGGCGTATAGCCGAGGTCTTTGATGATCGCTGTGACGCGCGCCCGCAACTCCTTCGTCACCGAGGGATGATCATTCAAAATTCGCGAAACGGTCCCGGTGGAAACTCCCGCAAGCTTGGCAACCTCTCGAATCCCGACCTTTGACATAACGGAAACAGTGGCCCTTTCTCTGCGCCTTCGGAAGACACCGAAGGGCGCCTGATCGAAGCTTCCAGCTAATGGTCTTTACCGCCCTCGTCAAAGGGCTGCATCTCAATATTGACCGCCAGTCTCCATAGCATGAGCGTGGGCCAACGCTCAATGGAAACGGTTCATCACATGCACACCGATACAGGCCAAGTGTACGAGTCTAAGCCGGCGTTTGGCTTGATTTCCACTGCTTGACAATTTCTAGGGGCGTGCTACCCAGATGTCGTTGGAAACGGTTCATTGCCGCAGGCAACTCAGGTGGAGCTGAGCCCAGGGCCGTTCGGAGGAAAAAATGTCCAATTCTATGAAGCGTGAATCCGTCTTGATCAATGCGCCGCGCCGTGCGGCATTGAAGCTCGGACTTGCCGGCACCTTGGTGCTTGCGCTGTCCTGTGGCGTGTCGCCTGCCTTTGCGGCCGGTAAGCCGAAGGTCGGCCTGATCATGAAATCCTTGTCCAATGAGTTCTTCAAGCAGATGAAGGCCGGCGCCGACAAATATGCGGCCGAGAACAAGGACAAGTTCGACTTCAAGGCCGTCGGCATGAAGGACGAGCGTGATTTCGCTTCTCAGGTCGATGCCGTCGAAAACTTCGTCACGCAGAAATACGATATCATCGTTGTCGCGCCGGCCGATTCAAAGGCCATGGCAACCCCTCTGGCAAAGGCGGTCAAGGCTGGCGTCAAGGTCATCAACATCGACGTGCCGCTCGATGCCGATGCGAAGAAGAAAGCCGGTATCGATCTCGCTTTCTTCGGGCCTGACAATAAGGGCGGGGCGACGCTTGCGGGCGATGCGCTTGCCAAGGATCTGGGACCCGGCGCCAAGGTCGTGATCCTCGAGGGTAACCCCGAGGCCGACAATGCCAAGGAGCGCAAGGAAGGCTTCATGGACTCCGTCAAGACGGGCAAGCTTGAGCTTCTCGACAGCAAGACGGCTCATTGGGAGACGGAAGAAGCCAATACCGTCATGACGAATTTCCTGACGAAATATAAGGATATTCAGGGCGTCATGGCAGCCAACGACTCGATGGCCCTCGGCGTCGTCAAGGCGCTCGATGCGACCGGCCAAAGCGGCAAGATCAAGGTTGTCGGCTTCGACAACATTCCGCCGGTGCAGCCGCTGATCAAGGATGGCAAGATGCTTGCCACCGTCGAACAGTATGGTGCGCAGATGGCGGTCCTCGGCATCCAGTATGGCATGCGTGAACTTGCCGGCGAGAAATTCACCGGCTGGGTCAAGACCGACATCAAGCTGGTCACCGCAGCGGATCTCAAATAGTCGAGATCGCCCGCATCGCGTGTCTGAAAAGACGCGCGGCAGTGTACGGGAAGCGCCGGCTGCGGCCGGCGCTCACCGCTAGCAACCGATTGACGCGTTGATCGCTTCAGGTGAGGCTCGCTTCCGAGCCCCTGGGATGCGTGCTGCGTGGAGTTCGAACAGAGCGTGCATGAGGTCGACGTGTCAGACGCAACAGATGACGAGATTTTGAGGCTGGAAGGGATCGGCAAGCGCTTCCCGGGCGTCGTGGCGCTCAAGGATGTCTCCATGCGGATCGGCCGCGGCAAGGGGCACGTTCTTCTGGGCGAGAACGGTGCTGGAAAGTCGACCCTGATCAACCTGCTCGGCGGTGTCTTCAGGCCGGATGACGGTCACATCCTGTTTGACGGCAAACCATACCATCCGGCCTCGCCGCTGGAGGCGTTCAAGGCGGGCATCCGGGTCATTCACCAGGAGCTGCATCCGCTTTCCAACCTCACGGTGGCAGAAAACCTGCTGTTCGAGCATCTGCCGCGCCGATATGGCCTGGTGCACTATCAGGCGATGAACAGCAGAGCGGCGGAACTCCTGGAAGAGGTCGGCCTCGACGTGGCTCCGACGACACTGGCGAGCCGCCTCAGCGTTGCCCAGCTTCAACTGGTCGAGATCGCCAAGGCGCTTTGCTACGAAAGCAAGCTTCTCGTTCTCGACGAACCGACAGCAACCTTGACCTCCAAGGAGGTCGATCGCCTTTTTGAAATTCTCAAGCGCCTGAAGCGGCGTGGCGTGACCACGCTCTACATCTCTCACAGGCTGGAGGAGATCTTTGACGTCGGCGACGACGTGACGGTGCTGCGCGACGGCCAGCATGTGATCACGCGTCCGCTGTCCGGACTTGCTATTCCTGACATCGTCGAACTCATGGTCGGGCGGAAGCTTTCGGATCATGGCATTTTTCGCAGCGACAGCACCGTGTCCGGCGAGGCGCTCGGCATTTCCGGCCTGAAGGTGACGCGAAACAGTCCGGAACTGTCATTTTCCGTGGCGAAGGGGGAAATCGTCGGCATTGCCGGGCTTGTCGGCAGTGGTCGGACGGAGGCGGTTCGCGCCATATTCGGCGCCGATGCCAAAGCGGCCGGCGAAATTCGCGTGAATGGCGAGCCGGTTGAGATCCATTCGCCAAAGGACGCCGTTGCTGCCGGGCTCTGCCTGGCAACCGAAGACCGCAAGATGCAGGGCTTGATGCTCGATATGAGCTGCGCCGAAAATGCCACCATAACCGATCTCGCCAAGATCTCCCGCAACGGCTTGATCATGCGAAGGGCGCAGGATGATCATTCGCAGCGCCTCGTGCGCGAACTGCGCATCAAGACCCCGTCCATCCATCAGGCCGTCAGGACGTTTTCCGGCGGCAACCAGCAAAAGGTCGTCATTGCAAAATGGCTGTTCCGCGGTCCCAAAGTGCTGATTTTCGATGAGCCGACCCGTGGAATCGACGTCGGTGCAAAGGCCGAGATTTATGAGCTTCTGTGGAAGTTTGCGGCTCAGGGAAAAGGCGTTCTGGTCGTCTCTTCGGATCTGCCGGAGCTCATGGGCATTTGCCATCGCATCATCGTATTCTCCGACGGCAAGATATCGGGCGAAATAGTTCGGGAACAATTTGACGAGAGCAGGATCCTTTCGCTCGCCTACAAGGAGTACAGTCGTGTCCGCCAACATTGAAAAACAGACCGAGGCGAAAGAGGTGAGCGTCTGGGACAAGCTTATCCGGATCTCGCTGAAGGAGGCGGGCGTCGCCATTGCCCTCATTCTGATCCTGGCGTTTTTCTCGGCGACGGCGCCCTATTTCGCAACGCCGGAGAACTTCCTGAAGATCTTCGTGCAGATTGCCATCAACACCGTGCTTGCTGCGGGCATGACCTTCGTCATCCTCGTTGGCGGCATCGATCTCTCGGTCGGGTCGCTGCTTGCCCTTTGCACGGTGATCGGTGCGACGATCATGATCAATCCGGCGTTTTCGCCATGGCAGGCGATTGTTCTCGCATGTCTTGCGTCGATGGGCACGGGTGCCATCCTTGGCGCCGTCAACGGGTGGATTTGCGAGAAGTGGAAGCTTCCTTCCTTTATCGTCACCCTTGGCATGCTGAACGTCGCGAGCGGCCTGGCGCGCGTGGTCAGCGACAATTCGACGATCACCGGCCTGCCTCAGCCTTTCGTCGATTTCGGCAACCTGATCTTCTGGGGCATATTTCCGTCGATCTTTCTGATTGCGATCGTCGTCGTCTTGATCGGCTGGTTCGTGCTGCGCTACACCGTCTTCGGGCGCTTCGTCTTCGCGATCGGCACCAACGAAGAGGCTGTCCGGCTGTCGGGGCATGAGCCCAAACGGTACAAGATTGCGGTCTTCACGATCTCAGGGCTGACGGCCGGCATTGCGGCCATGGTCTATCTGCTCCGTCTCAATGTCGGCAGCCCGGTTGCGGGCATCGGCTACGAGTTGAATGCGATCGCCGCCGTCATCATCGGCGGCACCAGCCTTTCGGGCGGCAAAGGCTCGATTGTCGGCACTCTGGTCGGCGCGTGCATTCTGCAGGTGCTGTCGACGGGATTGCAGCTCTTGGGCGCCGACGACAATATCAAGCCGATCGTCATCGGCGCCGTCATCGTGCTCGCCGTCATTCTCGATAGCTATCGCGGCCGGTTGATGCGGAAACTCGAAACGCGGTGAAAAGCAATTCCAGCAAAACTGCGCAGCGGTTTTGTGTCCGGAATTGCGCAAAAAACAAAAATGCTCCAGTGCCGAAGCCCTTGATTGGCCGTTGCGTTTGATATCTGGCCGACCTACATCTGTCCGGCATTCAGCGAGGGATGGAAATGGCCAAGATCACCAATGTAGCGGTCCAGATGGATCATGTCGCAGGCATCAATATCGCGGGTGATTCCACCTTCGCCATGAGCCTGGAAGCGCAGGCGCGCGGCTACAGGCTCTTCCATTACACGCCCGATCGCCTGAGCTTCCGTGACAACCGGCTTTATGCCAGCGTCGAGCCGATGGTGCTGCGCGACGTCAAGGGCGATCACTACGAGCTTGGCGCGCCGGAGCGCGTCGATCTCGCGACCATGGATGTCGTGCTGCTGCGCCAGGATCCGCCCTTCGATATGGCCTATATCACCGCGACGCATCTGCTCGAGCGCATCCACCCGAAGACGCTCGTCGTCAACGATCCGGCCTGGGTGCGCAATTCGCCGGAGAAGATCTTCGTCACCGAATTCTCCGATCTGATGCCGAAGACGCTGATCACCAAGGATGCCGCCGAGATCCGCCGCTTCCGCGACGAGATGGGCGATATTATCCTGAAGCCGCTTTACGGCAATGGCGGCGCCGGCGTCTTCCATTCGACCCGCGACGACCGCAACCTCTCTTCGCTGCTGGAGATGTTCGGCCAGCTTTTCCGCGAGCCCTTCATTGCCCAGCAATATCTGCCCGACGTGCGCAAGGGCGACAAACGCATCATCCTGGTCGACGGCGAATTCGCCGGTGCCATCAACCGCGTGCCGGCCGAACACGACAGCCGCTCCAACATGCATGTCGGCGGCCGCGCCGAGGCGACCGAGCTGACGCCGCGCGAACAGGAAATCTGCGCCCGCATCGGCCCGGCGCTGAGGGAGCGCGGCTTCCTGCTCGTCGGCATCGATGTGATCGGTGATTACATGACCGAGATCAACGTCACGTCGCCCACAGGCATTCGCGAGGTGAAGAAGTTCGGCGGTGCCGATATAGCCGCCCTGCTTTGGGATGCGATCGAGCGCAAGCGCGGCTGAGCCAGCCGCCCATGACCGTTCTGGGGTCCCGCGACCGAGCGCAACCAAGGTCACAGCGGATGCCTGATTCCGTTCTTTGATTGTTCTTGTTTTATTCCAGTTTCCATGCCAGATTGCAACCGCTAGCCTTAATGCATGTCGCCCAAGGGGCCACGACATGCATCGAATAAAGGCTGCAGGGCGGTATATAAAAGTTTGCGGCAAGGGGATGGGTTGATGGTCGCGCGTGTCAGTACGGTTGCATTTCAGGGTATCGAAGGTGTGCCGGTCGAGGTCCAGGTCATGGTCGCTCCCGGAAAGGTCGGGATGCAGATCGTCGGCCTGCCTGACAAGGCGGTTGCCGAAAGCCGCGAGCGCGTGCAGGCCGCCCTCCACGCCTCCGGCCTGGCGCTGCCGGCCAAGCGGGTGACCGTCAATCTGGCGCCTGCTGACCTGCCGAAGGAAGGCTCGCATTTCGATCTGCCGATCGCGCTTGCCCTGATGGCTGCCCTCGGCGCCATTCCCGCCGATGCGCTGTCCGATTTTGTCGTCGTCGGCGAGCTCAATCTCGACGGCACGATCGCCGCCATATCAGGCGCGCTGCCGGCCGCGATCGGCGCCAATGCGCTCGGCAAGGGGCTGATCTGCCCCGCCGAAAGCGGCGCCGAAGCCGCCTGGGCAGGCGCCGACGTCGATATCCTTGCACCCCGCAGCCTGATTGCGCTTGCCAATCATTTCCGCGGCACGCAAGTCCTATCCAGGCCGGAGGCGTCGATCCGCGCCAATGCCGCAAACCTGCCGGATCTCGCCGAGATCAAGGGTCAGGAAAGCGCCAAGCGGGCGCTCGAGGTGGCGGCCGCCGGTGGCCATAATCTGCTGATGGTCGGTCCTCCGGGCTCCGGCAAGTCGATGCTGGCGGCCAGGCTGCCGTCGATCCTGCCGCCGCTCTCGGCCGCCGAGCTGCTTGAAGTCTCGATGGTGCATTCGATCGCCGGCCAGCTCTCCGGCGGCAAGCTTTCCGATCGCCGGCCCTTCCGCACCCCGCATCATTCCGCCACCATGGCGGCCCTCGTCGGCGGTGGCCTGCGCGCCCGTCCAGGCGAAGCCTCGCTTGCCCATCACGGCGTGCTGTTTCTCGACGAGTTCCCCGAATTTACGCCGCAGGCGCTCGATGCGCTGCGCCAGCCGCTCGAAGGCGGCGAATGCGTCATTGCCCGTGCCAATCACCGCGTCTCCTATCCGGCGAGATTCCAGCTGATCGCGGCGATGAACCCCTGCCGCTGTGGCATGGCCGGCGAGCCGGGCCATACCTGCGCCCGCGGGCCGCGCTGCATGAGCGATTACCAGGCCCGCATCTCCGGCCCGCTGATGGACCGCATCGATATCCGCATCGATGTGCCGGCCGTCTCCGCTGCCGATCTCATCCGGCCGATGGCGGCTGAAACCAGCGCCGATGTCGCCCGCCGCGTCGCCCGCGCCCGCGCAATCCAGCAGGAGCGCTTCGAAAGCACCGGCGCCAAGGGCATCGGCACCAATGCCCGCTGCTCTACGGCGATGATCGAGAAACTGGCCGAGCCCGATGCCAGCGGCCTGCAGCTGCTGCGCGACGCCGCCGAGAAGATGAAGTTCTCCGCCCGCGGTTACCACCGCGTGCTCAAGGTCGCCCGCACGCTGGCCGATCTCGACGGCAAGCCGACAGTCGGCCGCATCCATCTCGCCGAAGCGATCTCCTACCGCATCGCTGGTGAGAGGTTGACGGCGGCGGCATAAGAAGAGGGGCGGATGCGCGCAGATATTTTGAAGTACTAGTCGTCAGGCCGCTCACCGATCTGCCGATCGCGCTGGCGCTGCCCTCAGCGAAATCCCCGCTGGTGCGCTGCCGGATTATGAGATTATGTCGCTGTCCGCGAACCCAACCCCGACGGAACGATTGATCGCTGCCGTTATGGCGCGCTGCCGGCCGCGAATGCTCTTGGCAGGGGCTGACCTGCCAGAAGCGGTGCCGAAGCTGCCTAGGACGCCGATTTAAACATCCCTCTGGTTGCTTATCCGTTAGGGGTAAGGGCCTCTCCTCACTTCGTCGCTATTTACAATATTAGATTCAGCTGAAAAAATTTCGAGAAGGATGTCGGTCCGTTCGACATAGTCGATCGGAGGTGACGGATAAGAAAGCTGCCGGGGATGTAGATGAGTAACGAATATCCGGGCTCGAACGCTAACCCATCGGAGGTTCTAGACTTAGCGAATGCCTACTCTCTCGCTTCGAAATTCCTGTTCGGGAAGGGTCAGAAGCGAGTTGCAATATCCATTGCTCCAGCTCGAATGTGCGCCATTCACGCTATCGAACTCTACTTAAATGCCTTCCTGCGCCATGAAGGCGTTGCTCCAGAAGAAATACGAAAACGGATGCACAATCTCGCTGAGCCTTTGTTCGTTGCCAAACTTAAACTGAGAAAGAAGACTGCCTTGCATCTCGAGGCAATGACAGCAAAGCGTGAGTACATCATATCGCGCTATGCTCCGGAGCGGACGAGAGAGCACACTGAGCTGACTCGTTTGACCGCGACGCTGGCGGAAGTCATGGCGAAGGTTGGCAAACACCTGCATTCAACGAGCTCAGGTGGACATCGACAATCGTTATTACGGACTGCCACAGAACTTTCGTCCCACGTCGATTGGGATGCAGGTGACGGCACAAATGATGGGGCGCCGAAGCGCCCCGATATTCTGCAGGATAAATTGCCGGCGGAAAGGCCCCGCCATAGCCACCTTTAGCTCCCGAGCCCTTCAAACAGCGCCGTCGACAGATAACGCTCCGCAAAGGACGGGATGATGATGACGATGTTCTTGCCGGCGTTCTCGGGACGGATGCCGACCTTGATGGCGGCGGTCAGTGCTGCACCCGAGGAGATGCCGACCGGCACGCCTTCGAGCCGGGCGACGAGGCGTGCCTGTTCGAAGGCCTCGTCGTTGGAAACGGTGACGACTTCGTCATAGATGCCGGTATCGAGGATCTTTGGCGCGAAGCCGGCGCCGATGCCCTGGATCTTGTGCGGGCCGGGGTTGCCGCCGGATAGGATCGGCGAATCGGCCGGTTCGACGGCGATGATCTTGATCTCGGGCTTGCGGCTCTTCAGCACTTGTCCGACGCCGGTGATCGTGCCGCCGGTGCCGATGCCCGAGACGACGATATCGACCGTGCCGTCGGTATCGTTCCAGATTTCCTCGGCCGTCGTCTTGCGGTGGATCTCGGGATTATCAGGGTTTTCGAACTGCTGCGGAATGACGGCATCGGGAAGGGAGGACGCCAGTTCCTCGGCCTTGGCGATGGCGCCCTTCATGCCCTTTGGCCCCTCGGTCAGCACCAGCTCGGCGCCGAGCAGCGCCAGCATCTTGCGGCGCTCGACCGACATCGTCTCCGGCATGGTGAGGATCAGCCGATAGCCCTTGGCGGCGGCGGCAAAGGCGAGCGCGATGCCGGTATTGCCGGAGGTCGGCTCGATCAGCACCGTCTTGCCGGGGGTGATCTTGCCTTGCGCTTCGAGGCCCTCGAT
This sequence comes from Rhizobium sp. PRIMUS64, assembly GCF_023006465.1. Classification (NCBI taxonomy): domain Bacteria; kingdom Pseudomonadati; phylum Pseudomonadota; class Alphaproteobacteria; order Hyphomicrobiales; family Rhizobiaceae; genus Rhizobium; species Rhizobium sp. PRIMUS64. The sequence goes on from NZ_JALBGX010000026.1 coordinate 29,781, forward strand.
CATCGCGACGCCGATACGGTCCTTCACGGATGCGATCGGGTTGAAGAATTCGAGCTTGCCGATCAGGTTCGCCACGACGCCTTTTTCCCGCGCCAGCTTGTCGAAGCGCACGAGCGGCGTGTCGCCGATGGTCTCGGTGATCGAGGAATAGATGCGGCCGCGGCCGGGCTTGTGCGACATGGGTGCTCTCCCTTTGAAATCCTGCTCCTGAAATCGAGGGGGAGAATAGGGTCAAAGACCCGTCTAGGCCAGACCGCGTTCGACCTGGAGGAGCGGTCAGGAGAGAAAAAAACCTTTGATAACCGTTTCTTGCCGAATGTTTATTTCAGGCCGCCCGCGTGGCGATGAAGGCGGCCGTGCCGGCGAGGATGCCGGCGGCAACCCGGTTCAGCGCCTGCAAGGCCCGCGGCTCTCTCAGCATCGTGCGGGCCCGCGAGGCAAGCAGCATATAGGGCACAAGCACGACGATCAGCACGACGAAGGTGGCGGCGAGCAGGATCGCATAGTCGCGCAGGCCGATATTGCCGATATCGATCAGCGTCGGCACCAGGGCGACATAGAAGAGCATCGTCTTCGGATTGCCGAGCGTCACCAGCAGGCCGGAGAGGAAGGACAGGCCGATATTGGTCGATTTCCGTGCCGCAATATCCTGCGGCAGCAGCCCCGCCGTCCAGAGTTTCCAGGCGATGTAGCCGAGATAGAGGACGCCGGCGATCTTGATTGTTATGAACACCTCGGTGAAGGTCTGCGCCACGAAGGCAAGGCCGAGAATGACCGCTGTGAGATAGGTCATGTCGCCGATCACCAGGCCGAGACCCATGAAGAAGGTCTCGCGGAAATTCGAGCCGAGCGCACGCGCGACGATTGCGGTAATCCCGGGTCCCGGAATGGCCGCGGCGATGAACAGCGCTCCGGCATAGGTGATCAGGACGGTGAGGCTCATCTTCTTAACCCTCAGGGCTTCCACCGCCCATCTATAGGCAAGCGCCGCTTCTTCATCAATGCTTTGGCGCTGATCGGTCCATAACCATAAGGAATAGGTCTGCTAGACCATGATCTACTTGGAAAGCGACCCGGCCTTGCTATTTCTCTCTCTGCAAATGCGCGATCAGCGCGGCCCGCCGCGGTTGTCCCGGCCGGTGGCGCTAGAGATTTTCATCACCAAGGAGAGATTAAATGTCCCATACGCCAGCCGAAACCCGCAGGCTTTCGCCACTCAAGACGCCGTCCAGCCTGCCGACCAACGCCATTACCGATATTTCGGCGGCGCTGACCGCACTGCTCGCCGATGTCTTTACGCTTTATGTGAAGACCAAGAATTTCCATTGGCACATGTCCGGCCCGCATTTTCGCGACTATCATCTGCTGCTCGACGAACAGGCGGAACAGATCTTCGCGATGACCGACGACATTGCCGAGCGTGCCCGCAAGATCGGCGGCACGACGCTCCGCTCCATCGGCCAGATCGCTCGCCAGCAGCGCCTTTTGGACAATGACGCGGATTTCGTCACGCCCGAAGACATGTTGTCGGAACTGCGCGAGGACAACGCTCAACTCGTTTCGCTGCTGCGCGAAGTGCATGGCCTTTGCGACGAGCACAATGATGTCGCAACCGCCAGCCTGATCGAGAACTGGATCGACGAGGGCGAGCGCCGCACCTGGTTCCTGTTCGAAACGACGCGCCCGCAGAGGTAATGTCGGCAACCGGGCGTCTCGGCCATCCCGATCGAACGCCCGGTTCAGCTCTCCACCGCCCGCGGCCGCAGCCAGCGCGGCGTCCAGCCGAGATTCATGCCGGCGGCGGCAAGGAGAATGATCGCGGCGCCTGCGATCTGCATCGGCTGCAGCGCGTGGCCGAAGGCCAGCCGGTCGACGAGGATCGCCGCGATCGGATAGATGAAGGACAGGGCGCCCGTGAGATGCGTCGGCAGCCTCTGGATCGCACCGTAGAGCAGCACATACATCAGCCCGGTATGGACGACGCCGACGGTCACCAGGATCGCCCAGGATCCGACATCGCCGGGCGGATGAGAAAAATCGGTCATCGGCGCCAGCATCAGCATGCCGGTTGCGACCTGGATGAGCGCGATCAGATGCGGCGGCGTGCCTTTCAGCCATTTCGCGGCAAGGGCGGCGAGCGCGTAGAAGAAGGCGGCACCGAGCGCCATCAGGATGCCGAGGCCGTAACCGTCAGATGCCGCCCCGCCTGTCCCCGGTTTTGCCTCGACGATGGCAATCATGCCGGCGAAGGCGAGTGTCAGCCAGAACAGCTTGGTGGCCGTGATCTTCTCGCCGAGAAAAAGCGCGCCGAGCACGAGCAGCATGAAAGGCTGGGTGTTGTAAACCGTCGTCGCGATCGAGATCGTCGCATGCGAGTAGGAGGCAAACAGCAGCAGCCAGTTCAAGACGATGGCGATACCGCCTGATATGGCGATGCCGAAGGCGCGCAGCGTGATGATGCCTGGCCGCAGCAGCCCGAGAGCACCGCAGATGACAAGCAAAGTGAGCGCGCCGAACAGGCAGCGCCAGAAGACCACGCCGCTGACAGGCTGGCCCGACATGACGACGAACCAACCGATCGTCCCCGAGATCAGCATCGCTGCCGTCATTTCCACCGTGCCTCTTTTGATGTCACTGCCCATGATTGCCTCCATTTCGGTGGCATAAGAATATTGCGGCGATAGGCGATTTTATATAAGGATAAGAAGGAAGATGATCGATGTTGCCTAATCATAAGAGGAGAATATCTCGCCGTGGCTAATGATGTGCAATCGCTCGACGAAATTGATCAGGCCATTCTGGAGGCGCTGGCCGGGAATGCGCGGATCTCGCTGAAGGAACTGGCCCAGCAGGTCGGCCTCTCTTCGCCGAGTGCGGCCGAGCGCCTGCGGCGGTTGGAGGAGCGTGGCGTCATCAAGGCCTTCACCATTGATCTCGATCCCGCCGCCGTCGGTTATCCCCTGCAGGCGATCGTGCGCGTGCGTCCGCTGCCGGGGCAGTTGCACATCGTCGAGCGCATCATCGAGGAAATTCCCGAAATCATCGAATGCGACAAGGTGACGGGTGATGATTGTTTTATCGCCCGCCTGGTCATCCGCTCGATGGCCGATCTCGACGGCATCCTCGACCGGGTTGCCGAAAGGGCGGAGACCAACACCGCGATGATCAAGGCCTCGCCCGTCAAACGCCGCCTGCCGCCGCTTTCCCGGCGGAAATAGGGGGCGGCGAAACGCCTTTTTGTTTTTGCGCATTCCGGTCGCAAAACCGCTGCGCAGTTTTGCTGGAACTGCTCTAGAATTCCGCCATCGGCGACAACATCGCCGGAAAATCCGGGGTGGCATGGCCGAGCCCGCGCAGCATCAACCTCGTGCCGCTTTCCAACGGTTGCGGAACACCGTCCCAGCCGAGCTTGTCGGGACGGAAAAGCACTTCGACAGAGGCGGGGGCGATCTCCAGTCCGCCAAGGATCGCTGCAAGCGACGGTATGTCAGCCGCCACGACGTCGAGGAGGCTGAAGCGGCCTGCCTCATCCATCTTCCATGCGATCGCCGCCTGCCGGTCTTCCAGGAAGCTGATGTGGATATCGGGATCGAGCCGGGTGTTGATCAGAAACATCGCCGCATTGACTGTGACCGCCAGCGAGGTCGAAACCGGGCGTCGTCTTTTCAGCAGCGATTGCAGCAGGGCAAGATCATCCGCGTTTGTCGGCAAAAGCGGCCGGGCGCGGGCGGCGGAAGACGAAGGGTCGGGCGTCGGTCCCTCGTATCGGTGCAGCGCTATCGCGCGGAAACCGTAGGGTTCGTAGAGCGACGGTTTGTCGGTATAGAGGATGACGGCTTCAAAGCCCTGTCGCTCGCACCAGTCGAGGGCTTTTACCGTGACGTCGCGATAGAGCCCGCGGCCGCGCCATGGCGGCCGCACGGCGCCGGATTGCAGGCCGGCGGCATGGACGTTCCTGCCGTTGAGGACGAAGGGCAGCGCAAAGGCCGAGATATTCGCCGCAAGTTCCCCTTCGGCGTCGAACCAGCCGAAGGGCATGCTGGTGGGGTCGGGGCCGCCGAGCTGTTGCAGCGGTCCGATATCGATGCCGAAAATATCCCTGAGCAGGCAGACCAGCGCCGCCCAGCCGGCGGGGTCGCCGAAATAATCCTGCCGGAAGGTCAGGCCCGCGCTGTCGAGGCGCTGTGCCATCAGACGCCGGTGGAGCCGAAACCGCCTGCGCCGCGCACCGTTTCGCTTGCCTCGGTGATCTCCACCACCCGTGCCTGGGTCACCGGCGCGATCACCATCTGGGCGATGCGCATGCCGCGCGAAATGACGAAGGCTTCCTCGCCGAGATTGACGAGCAGCACCTTCACTTCGCCGCGATAGTCGCTGTCGACGGTACCAGGCGAATTCAGGCAGGTGATGCCGTTTTTGAAGGCAAGGCCGGAACGCGGCCGCACCTGTCCCTCGAAATGCTCGGGGATCTCGAAGATGAAGCCGGTCGGCACCAGCGCCCGTTTGCCGGGCAGAAGCGTCAGCGGTGCTGCCTCGTCAACGGCAGCGCGCAGGTCCATGCCGGCCGCCCCCTTGCTTTCATAGGCGGGCAGATCGAGGCCTTCGCCATTCGGCAGGCGGATGAGTTTCAGCCTGGGGCTGACGTCGTGATGAATGTTCATGGGCCATTACTTTGCGCGCGCGACGCCGAGGTCAATTGCAAAGTCGGCCTTTAGTCGCTAGATACGCGGCAATTCCACAGGATTCACATTATGGCCGAAAGTCTCGCCGAGGCGGTCTCCCGCCGCCGCACATTCGCTATTATCGCCCACCCGGACGCGGGTAAGACGACGCTCACCGAAAAGCTGCTGCTGTTCGGCGGCGCCATTCAGCTTGCCGGCGAAGTCAAGGCAAAGAAGGATCGCATGCAGACGCGCTCCGACTGGATGAAGATCGAGCGCGAACGCGGCATCTCCGTCGTCACCTCGGTGATGACCTTCGAATATAACGATAATGTCTTCAATATCCTCGACACGCCGGGTCACGAGGATTTCGCCGACGACACCTATCGCACGCTGACGGCCGTCGATGCCGCGGTCATGGTCATCGATGCCGCCAAGGGCATCGAGCCGCGCACGCTGAAGCTCTTCGAAGTCTGCCGCATGCGCGATATTCCGATCATCACCTTTATCAACAAGATGGACCGCGAAAGCCGCGATCCCTTCGAGATCCTCGACGAGGTGGAAGAGAAGCTGGCGCTGGATACCGCGCCGATCACCTGGCCGATCGGCCGCTCCAAGACCTTTTGCGGCTCCTACAATATCGCCGCCAACACGGTGCGCGGTTCGGATACCGAAATCGAGGGAACGCCGGTCAACGGTCCGCAAAGCGTCGCCGGTAGGCTGCCCGAAAACGAGCGTAAGGCTTTTGTCGAGGAGACCGAACTGGCGATCGAGGCCTGCCGTCCGTTCGACCGCGAATCCTTCCTGGAAGGCCATATGACGCCTGTCTTTTTCGGCTCGGCGCTGCGCAATTACGGCGTTCGCGATCTCATCAACGCGCTCGGCGATTTCGCGCCGCCGCCGCGTGACCAGGTCGCCGATACCCGAACCGTGCATGCGACCGACGACAAGATGACGGCCTTCGTCTTCAAGATCCAGGCCAACATGGACCCCAACCACCGCGACCGCATCGCCTTTGCCCGCATCTGCTCCGGCAAGCTCGAGCGCGGTATGAAGGCAAGGCTCGCCCGCACCGGCAAGCAGCTGGGCCTGACGGCGCCGCAATTCTTCTTCGCCTCGCAGCGCCAGCTCGCCGACACCGCCTATGCCGGCGACGTCGTCGGCATTCCCAACCACGGCACGCTCCGGATCGGCGATACGCTGACCGAAGGTGAATCGCTGGTCTTCCAGGGCGTGCCGAACTTCTCGCCGGAGATCCTGCGCCGCGTGCGCCTGGAAGACGCGATGAAGGCGAAGAAGCTGAAGGAAGCCCTGCAGCAGATGGCCGAAGAAGGCGTCGTCCAGCTGTTCTCGCCGGAAGACGGCTCGCCGGCGATCGTCGGCGTCGTCGGCGCCCTGCAGCTCGACGTCTTGAAGGAGCGGCTGATGGCCGAATACGGCTTGCCGGTCTCCTTCGAAATGTCGCGTTTCTCCGTCTGCCGCTGGATCTCGGCCGAGCAGCCGGCCGATCTCGAGAAATTCCTCACCGTCAAACGCGGCGATATCGCCCGCGACCTCGACGGCGACCCGGTCTTCCTCGCCCAGGACGGTTTCTCGCTGCGTTACGAGTCCGAGCGCCATCCGACGATCAAGATGGTCGCCATCAAGGAATATCACGCCGCAAAGGCGGCGTGATCTCTACAGCGCCGCGCGTCTTTTCAGACGCGCAAAGGACGCTGTAGCACTTTGAACTACCGCATAATTCCTTAAATCAATTCCGACTTAAGGAGTTATGCGGGGCCGCCAGCCGTTCGGCCAGGAAATCGACGACGGCGCGCACTGCCGGCAGTTGGCCACGCCGATGCGGCATCAGGATCGTCGTCTCGATGCTGCCCGCCGTCCATTCCGGAAGCACCCGCACCAGCCGCCCGTCTGCCAGCGCCTTGCGGCAGACGGATGTCGGCAGGCAGGTAATGCCAAGCCCCGACACGGCCATTTCCATCAAGACATAGGGTTCATCCGCCGCCATGACGGAATGCAGCGTGACGAGAGCCTCATCGCCGCCATCGGAGTGGAGCCGCCATTGGTTTTCCGTCAGGCTGGTCATGATCGTCGCATGCTGCGCCAGTTCCTCCGGCAGGCGCGGCTGCCCATGGGTGCTGATATAATCCGGCGAGGCGAGGATGAAGAAAGGGTGGCTGGCGAGCTTCCGCTGTACCAGTGCGGAATCCGGCAGCGGCCCGCGATGGCTGCGCAGCGCGATGTCGAAACCTTCCTGCACGATGTCGACAAAACGGTCCGTCACGTGCACGGAAAGCCTGAGCTTCGGATATCGCGCTGCCAGCGCCGGCAGATGCTCCGTCAAGGTAAACTGTGCCGTCGGCACCGAGGCGGTGAGGCGAACGCTGCCGGCGGGTTCAGCCAGATGCCGCCGCACGATGCCTTCGGCCATCTCCGCCTCGATGATCGAGGCCTGGGCGTGCTGAAAGAATTCCCGGCCGAGCTCGGTCAGCGCGAAGCTTCGCGACGTGCGCTGGATCAGCCTGACGCCAAGCCGTGCCTCCAGCTCCGCAACGCGTTTGCTCACAGTCGATTTCGGAATACCGAGATGCCTGGCGGCGGCGGTAAAACTGCCGCTGTCGACGGCCTGCACGAAGAGATGGAGGTCGTTGAGGTTGAAGAGCGCCATTGTCATCTTCCAGATATGTGGACATTGCGACGCATTTATAGCCTCTACCGCAGGATCGTCCACATCTTCACATTCATCGTGTCCAACGGGTTCAATTCTGAAAGGAACGATTGATGTCACCCATATTGTTTTACGGCGTGCCGGAGGGCTGCTCCTTCGGCTCGATCGTCGCGCTGGAATGGTCCGGCCTGCCTTACCGGCTCTGCCGCGTCGAGATGCCGGAAATGGTTTCCAGTGAAGACTACATCAGGATCAACGCAGTCGGCGAAACGCCGTCGCTGCTGCTCGAGGATGGCAGGACGATCAGCGAAAGCATGGCGATCCTCCATCATATCGGCGCTCGGGCGATCGGCGGCGGTCTGGGTTTTGCACAGGGGTCGGAGGATTTCGATCGGCTGAACCAGATGCTTGCCTTTCTCAACACCAGTTTCTTCAAGGCTTTCGGCCCGCTCTGGTATGCGTTCGAACACCCGCTGGAGCCGCAGCAGAAGCAGGCCCTCACAGCCTATGGCAGCGCGGCGGTCGAAAAGGCGCATCAGACGCTGGAGCGTCTGCTCGATGGCCGCGAATGGCTTCTGGGCAACGGGCCGAGCCTGGCGGACGCTTATTTCGTCGGGATCGCCCGATGGAACGATTTCCACAAGGTCGTCGACCGCCGGGTGTTTCCCGGCCTGCATCGCCTCTATGAGCGCATGCAGCAGGAGCCGGCCGTGCGTTTTGCCCATGCGATCGAGCATCGGCAGGAGGCGAAAAGCAGCGGCGGTTTCCGCGGCGAGGTCGATCTGGCCGAAGCGCTCGGCCTGTTGAAACAGGCGGCCTGATCGCCGCCGCCGTCGCACCCCTGCGGTGCGACGGCCAATGTGCCTTAGCCGGCAGCGATGATCTCGATCTCGACCAGCCAGTCGTCGCGCAGCGTTTCGACGATGATCGCCGTGGTCGGCACGGCGCGGCCGTTGAGGGCCCGAAGGCGGGCATCCTGGTTCGCCTCCATAAAGGCGCCGTTGCTGAGATAGCTCGTCAGCCGCACGATATTGTCCACGGTCATATCAGCGGAAGTGAGGATGGCGCGCAGATTGGACCAGATGAGCTCCAGCTGTCCTTCCAGATCGGCCGCCGCCATTCCCTCGTGATCGAGACCCATGGTGCCGCTGACGAAGAGCAGCCGGGATGGATGCCTGACCTCCAGCGCATGGATGTAATCAGGGCCGGTGGGATAGACCCCACTTGCCGGATTGCGCGCGATCATCTCCATGAAATCTCTCATCCTCCGAATATTCTGTTGAATAATGGCAGTATCGACGATTATTCTTCGACAGAAAGGGGCTTTTGCGGAATGACGAAAAATACAGAGGATCTTCGGCAAAGACGCCCACAGCAGCCGGTCATCGATGCCTTCGACCGAAAAATATTAGCCGCGCTCGCCGCCGACAGCAGCCAGAGCTATGCCAGGCTTGGCGAAACGGTTGGCCTGTCGGCGCCGGCCGTGCATGAGCGTGTGCGCCGCCTGAGACAGTCCGGCACCATCAAGGGCGTGCATGCCGCGCTGGACGGCGCAGCGCTCGGCAAACCGCTGCTTGCTTTCGTGCATGTGGAAGCGGCCGGCTGGGGCAAGAGCGAGCGGCTGATGCAGGTTCTGCAGTTTCCCGAGGTCGAGGAGATGCATTCGGTCGCCGGCGACGCCAGCGTTCTCTTCAAGGTCCGCACCGCCAGCCCGCAGGCCTTGGAGGCTTTTCTCTCGCAGATCCATGCCGTTCCCGGCGTCACCGGCACCCGCAGCTATATCGCGCTTTCCACCTATCTGGAGCGTCCGGTACAGGCCGGCGTCACCGACAGTTGGCCTGATATGCATCTGCCGGAATAGGCTCGCGGCACGTTATGAACGAGATGTTCCATGAAATATAACGGCATGGCATAGTCCCGGCCGATTTTGCGGTTGGAATGAGGAAAAGCGATGGTCCGTGAGAATGAAATCCGCGAAAACGAAGTGGCAATTGAGCCGCCGGCGCCGACGGATGCAGGCCTCGTTTTCATCGGACGCATCGCCACGCCGTGGACGTCACGGCTGGAAACGCCGCGTCAGGGCCGTCATGATGGCCCCATCTGCCGGATCGAGATCTTCGAGCCCTGGGTGCCGGCACTACAGGGCGTCGAGGCTTTCGAGCGGCTGGAGGTCCTCTACTGGCTCGATCGCTCTCGCCGCGACCTGCTTCTGCAAAGCCCGGCGCGAACCGGCAAGACCCACGGGACCTTTTCGCTTCGCTCGCCGGTCCGGCCCAATCCGATCGGCACCTCGATCGTCCGGCTCGAAGCCGTCGAAGGCGCGATTCTGCTCGTGCGCGGTCTCGATTGTCTCGACGGCACGCCGCTTCTTGACCTGAAGCCGGACCGCACGCTCTTCACGCCAATCGCACCGCCGCAGCCGGGCGATTTTCAAACCGGCTGACGATCGGGCTGATGATCGTCAGTCAACCGCGACCATGACATCGGAGGCCTTGATGACAGCATAGGCATCCGAACCGACCGCAAGACCGAGTTCGTCGACGGCCTCGTTGGTGATCGAAGCGGTGACGATCGTGCCATTGCCGATGTCGATACGGACATGGGCGGTCGTCGCGCCTTTGACGACCTCGACCACTTTGCCCTTGATACGGTTGCGCGCACTGATCCTCATGGCTTTCTCCGGGTTCCTATCCGCCCAGCCTGACCGCTGTCCCTGCCGCTCGTCAAGCCGGCATCAAGTTAATCCTCACCCTCGAAACGTGGCAGCGGCTCGATATTCTCCACCCCGGGCAAAGCCGACCGGCACCATATCTGTTTCCTGGGCGTCAGCTCCCGCCGCTGGTCGATGCTGCCGACGCGGATACCGATCGCGCCGCCTTCGCCATCCGTGCGGTAGAGCGGCGATCCGCAATTCGGGCAGAAGAATTGCCGGCTGAGACCGCCGCTGTCGCCATATTTTGCGTAGCCTCTCGGCTCGCCTGATAGGAGTGTGAAACTTGCCGGCCGCGCCGGTGCGGTGATGCGATAGGCGGAGCCCGTCAACCGCTGGCAATCGGTGCAATGGCAGATCGAGATCCGCTCTGCATCGATCTCCGCCTGATAGCGGATCGCGCCGCAATGGCATCCTCCGGTGATATGCATCGGCAAGCCCCCAAAGCATGTCGCGCAAAAGTGTAGACCGGTTTTGCGATCATGACATGCGGAAAACAAAGAACCAAAGCGTGGCAGGCGAATCTGATCGCGCCACGCTTTACTCTGCCGGCTGAGCGGCCGGGTGTGAGGCGTAGAAGGCCTTCGCATCCGCCGTGAAGGCGGCCCGCTGATCGGCTTTCGTATAGAACATATGCCCGCCGCGATAAAGCTTTAGCCCGACGCGGCCGTCGGCGAGCGAGGGCGGCAGATGGTCGACGACGTAGCGGCTGACGCTGTAAGGCGTCACCAGATCGCTGTAGCCATGCGCGATCAGCAGGTGGAATGCCGAGTTCGAGGCGAGCAGCTGCCGGATGTCGTCGGTGGCGCTGGCCTGGAAGCGCGATCCGCCGCCGCGCCCGCCGCCCCATTCCCAGCGCCGGCTGATATCGCCGTCGAGCAGCGAATAGGTCATCTCCGTCTTGAAGCCGAGCTCGTTGCGGGCGTAATCGGCAAAGGCGCCGCCATAGGCGCGGGTGAAGCCGTCAAGGATGGCGTCGTCGCCGCGGTCGTAATCCGATTCCGGATAGGGATCGGGTGCTGCAAAGGAGGCGTCGTAGGCGCTCATCACCTCGCCGCCCCCATCTGAATGTTTGACGAAGGAACTGCCGAGGAAGCCGCGGTTGCGGGTGACGATATCCTCTGGAATGCCCGTCAGGCGCGCGATCCTGCCATAGAAGGCGGCGGCATCGGCACCCATCGGCGGTGGTCCGGCCAGCGTCGTCAGATAGTCGCCGAGCGCGAAGGTCTCGGCCTCCTTCTGCTTCTCTTCGTCAAAGGCCTTGTGCCGGTCGAGTTCGGCCGCCGCCAGTGACGGCAGCTCCAGCGCCGCGCCGAGCGCAAACTGATCGGCATTGAACATCAGCTGGCCCTCGAGCAGGGGGGAAAGCATCACAGCACCGGCGACGATGATGCCCTGGCTTTCCTGCAGCACCGAGGCGACCTTGGCCGCACGGAAGCCGCCATAACTCTCGCCGAGAAGATATTTCGGCGAGTTGGAACGGTTGTTGTGCGCGACATAGAGCGCAATCGCCTTGGCGATGCTCTGGGCATCGGCACTGACGTTATAATAATTGGAGGCGTCGTCGGCCTTTGCCGTCCGGCTCCAGCCGGTACCGATCGGGTCGATCAGCACGATATCGGTGAAATCGAGCCAGCTTTGCGGATTGTCGACGAGTTTCGCATTGGCGCCGTCACGTCCATCCGGCCCGAAATCGAGCACCTTCGGCCCGACCAGCCCGAGATGCAGGAAGGCGGAAGCAGCACCCGGCCCGCCGTTGAAGGCAAAGGTCAGAGGCCGGTTCGGCCCGCCATCCCTTGCGACATAGGCGGTGTAGAAGACCGCGCCGGTCTGTACGCCGTCCTGGCCGAAGAGATCCAGCGTGCCGGCGGTGGCAGTATAGGCAATCTTCCGGCCGCCGATCGTCAGCGCGTGCTCTGTGACGGAATCGGCCGGCAGCAGCTTCAATACGCCGTCGCGCGCGCCGCTCTGGACATTCGCCCTCGGTGGATCGCTTTCCTGCGCATGGGAAAGGGCAGGTGCCAGCGACGCCATAAACGCGGCGAGCAGAAACAAGATTCGGATGCGCAAGATGTCTCCTCCGGCGTGGGGAATGAGAGGCTGAGATAGCGTAGCATCCGCGGCCGACGACCGACATCAAGAGATGGTGATGGGCCAGTGAGCGAAGAGCTCAGCCGGCCTTCTCAATGGCATGGACATTGATCTCCACCGCACGGCCGGCCTTCCAGCCGTTGATCGCCGCTCCGAGCCCGAGCGCAACGAAGAGGGCCGCGCACCAGGAAAAGCTTCCGGTCCAGCCGCGGATGAGGCCGACGATGAGCGGGCCGATGGCGGCAAGCAGGTAACCGACGCATTGCGCCATGCCGGAAAGATGGGCGGCGACATCGGGATCGCGTGAGCGCAGCACGATCGTCGTCATGGCCGCCGCGATCAGCCCACCCTGGCCGATGCCCTGCAGCACCGCCCATAGCCAGACCGTCGAAAGTGGCGCGAAGAGCAGGCCGAGCAGGGCGATGACGGCGACGCCGCAGAGGCTCGCATTGATCAGCCGCTGGTCGCGGCCGCGCACGGCGATATGCGGAACGATCAGGCAGGATGCCGCCTGTACCATCACCGACAGGGAAACGATCGCCCCTGATGTGACGCCGTCGAGCCCGCGTTCGCGTAAGATCGGAACCAGCCAGCCGAAGACGCAATAGGCAAGTGCCGATTGCAGCCCCATGAACAGCGTGACTTGCCAGGCGAGCCGGTCGCGCCAGAGGCCTTTGACGTGGAAGCCATTTCGTCTTGCCTGTCTGCCGCTGCGAAGAACCTCGGGCAGCCAGAGCAGGCTGACGATCAGGGCGGGCAGCGCCCAGATGGCGAGCGCGCCCGCGAGAGAGCCGCCCAATCCATGCTCGATCGGCAGCGTCAGCCCGGCGGCACTTGCCGCCCCGGCGCAGAGCGCCATCGTGTAGAAGCCGGTCATCAGCGCGGGGCGCCCGGCGAAATCGCGCTTCACCAGCCCGGGCAGCAGCACGTTGCCGACAGCAATACAGGCGCCCGCAAGGGCGGTGCCGATGAAGAGCAGTGGCACGGAGGAAAGTCCGCGCAAACCCGTGCCGAGTGCGAGAAGCAGTAGAACGCCGAGCAGCGTGCGCTCCGTCCCGAGGCGCTGGGCAAGACGAGGCGCAAGCGGCGAGAAGGCACCAAGGCAGACGACCGGTAGCGTCGTCAGTAGGCTGGCGCCCAGCGCGCTGACACCGAGCTCCGAGCGGATCTCCGGCAGAAGCGCCGAGGCGCTCGAGAAGACCGGGCGCAGGTTGAAGGCGATCAGCACCAGGCTCGCGCCGAGCAGGAAACGCCCGGCAGCTCCCCGCACTGGCGTTGCCTGCGGCGGCGGAAGGCTGCCGGCCTCGGCGTCGATCAGCAATTCGTCGGCGGGGTCGAGCGCGCTGGCGGCATGGCTGGACGGCGTGTTCATGACAGGATCATCCGGTCGAGGGCGGCAAGAACGGGCGCCATGAAACGGCGCACCGCCGCATCCGCCTTGTCGGGATCGCCGGTTTCGATGGCGTCGACGATATCGGCATGCGCCTGCATGTCCGGTTCGGGAATGTCCTTGCCGAGCGTCGCCGCGATGGTATCGGCAATCGAGGCCGAGAAGAAATCGTAGATCTCGATCATCGCCCGGTTGCCGGAAGCGGCGATGACAGCCTTGTGGAAGGCGAGGTCGCGTTCGATGAAGGCGGCCTGGTTGCCGCCGTCGTAATTGCCACGTTCGGCAAGCAGCCTGCGAAGCCCGGCAACCGTCTTCGGCGTCTTGCGGATCGCCGTCAGCCGGGCTGCCTCGACGTCGAGCGCCAAGCGCGCCTCGAACTGGTCACGCAGGCTGGCGCGCCGGGCCATCGTCAACGGCCGGCCGGCATCGGTCGTCGAGCGGACATAGGTTCCCGAACCCTGCCTTGTTTCGAGATAACCCTGGGAGACGAGAACGCGCACCGCCTCGCGCACGGTGCCGCGGCTGACGGAAAGCATGGCCGACAGCGAGGCTTCATTCGGCAATTTCTCGCCGACCGCCCAGCGTTTGCCGAGAATGTCGCCGCGGATCGCCTCGATCGCCTCATCCGCGAGATTGGTTTTGCTAAGCGCTCGCATCTCACTACTCATAAAGTCATCTGATGACTTTATGAGTAGTGAGATTTCGATCTTTCGTCAACGCCTGACATCAAGACGATAAAGACATCAAGACAATAAAAAAGGGCCGCCTCGGCGACCCTTTCCATGAGTTTGGCCTCAAACTGGCCTGGACTGTCTATGCAGCCCTAGGAAGGCGGGGATTAGAGCGAGGGCTGCCTCGCCTTCGTCACCTCTTCCATGCCCGTTACGAGGTCCGAAATCTCATTAGACATTGGATCACCTTCCTTTCGTTCTGTTGCTGATGGCTTAAAGTTAGGCTGATTCTTCTGAGATGCAAGCAGAAATGCACGCATGCGCTGCTTTGAGAGAACCGCGGGTGTTCACAAAAGAACACGGCTTTTCGCCGAATGTGAAGGTGCCAGACGTCACGAAACCGTCATGTTGCGCTTGCAAACCGGCAACGCGTTAAGCTGTTATTAGCCGTGACATCAGACAATTTAGAGCATTCCCGCCGATACGGCGGCGGGTTCCGGAGCAAGAAAGCCATGTGTCGCTGGGCAGCCTATCGCGGAGACCCTCTCTATCTTGAGGAACTGGTATCCTCGCCTGCGCACTCGCTGATCGAGCAGTCCCATTGCGCCACCCGCGCCAAGACGGCGACGAATGGTGATGGCTTCGGTATCGCCTGGTATGGCGACAGGCCCGAGCCCGGGCGCTACCGCGATATCCTGCCGGCCTGGTCGGATTGCAATCTGAAGAGCCTGGCACGGCAGATCCGTTCGCCGCTCTTCCTCGCCCATGTCCGGGCTGCTACAGGCGGCGGCACGCGCCGCGACAACTGCCACCCCTTCACCCATGGCACCTGGTCCTTCATGCACAATGGCCAGATCTCCGGTTTCGAGCGCCTGCGCCGGCCGATGGAGGCGATGCTCGACGACGAGCTGTTCAATGCCCGCGGCGGCACGACCGATTCCGAACTGATGTTCCTGCTGGCGCTGCAATTCGGCCTGCGCGAGGCGCCGATCGCGGCGATGGCTCACATGATCGGTGTCGTCGAGGACCTGGCCGACAGCGTCATCGGCTCGATCCTGCTGCGCTTTACCGCTGCCTTCTCCGATGGCAACATGCTCTATGCTGTTCGCTATGCGACCGACCGCAAGGCGCCGACGCTCTATGCCTCGCCTGTGGGTGCGGGCTATTGCCTCGTGTCCGAGCCGCTGAACGACGATGGCGATGCCTGGGCGGAAATTCCGGATGGCAGCGCCGTCACCGTCGGTAAAGACGGCATCGACGTCGCCGACTTCCGGCCGGAGAAGCGGAGTGCCTCAAAGCCGCAGCGCGTGGCCATTCCTGCCTAAAACGCTCGGCGTCAGCCGAGCCGCTGGCGATTAGCTCAGTTGTTTGGCGATCAGCGCCGCGAGTCGTTCGGCAACCTCTTCCTTCGTCAGGTCAGGCCATTGCTCGACGCCGTCGCGGCGAACGAGTTTGACGCGGTTGCGGCTGCCGCCCATGATGCCGGTCGCAGGAGAAACGTCATTCGCGACGATCATATCGGCGCCTTTCCTCTCGAGTTTCGCCTTCGCATTGCTTTCGACGTCCTGCGTCTCGGCGGCAAAGCCGATCACCAGCTTCGGCCGCATCGTATGATGGCCGACGGTTTTCAGGATGTCCGGGTTCTCGGTCAGCGCCAGCGTCGGGATGGATTCGCCGGGATGTTTCTTCAGCTTCTGGTCGGCCGCCGAGGCGACG
This sequence comes from Rhizobium sp. PRIMUS64, assembly GCF_023006465.1. Taxonomy (NCBI): domain Bacteria; kingdom Pseudomonadati; phylum Pseudomonadota; class Alphaproteobacteria; order Hyphomicrobiales; family Rhizobiaceae; genus Rhizobium; species Rhizobium sp. PRIMUS64. Next base: position 45,688 of record NZ_JALBGX010000026.1, read on the forward strand.
CGCCAGTCCGCCACCGCTGCGACCATCACGGCGATGTCGGCCGGCAGCGCCGCAAGCACGGCATCACGCATTTCTTCAGCCCGCTCGACATGCACGACTGTCACGCCGACGGGGTCGGCGATTGCCACCGGCCCCGATACGAGCGTCACCTCCGCTCCGAGCTTTGCAAGGGCTGCGGCGATCGCATGCCCCTGCCGGCCGGAGGAGCGGTTGGCGATATAGCGCACCGGATCGATCGGCTCATGCGTCGGTCCTGACGTGACGATTGCCTTGCGTCCCTTGAGCGGCTTTTCTCCGTCGTCGAGCATGGTTTCGGCAGCAGCGACGATCTCCAGCGGTTCCGCCATCCGGCCGAGCCCTGCCTCCCGGCTTTCCGCCATCTCGCCGGCCATCGGCCCGACGAAGCGGATGCCGTCGGCTCTGAGCATCGCGGCATTCCGCCGCGTCGCCGGATGCGCCCACATGGCGGGGTTCATCGCCGGTGCGGCAAGCACCGGCCTATTGGTCGCCAGAAGCACCGTCGAGGCGAGATCGTCGGCAAGCCCGTTCGCCATCTTCGCCATCAGGTCGGCGGTCGCAGGGGCGATCAGCACGAGGTCGCAGTCGCGCGCCAGCCGGATATGACCGATATCCTGTTCGTCCTGTCGCGAAAACAGATCGAGGTAGACATGGTCCGCCGCCAATGCACCGACGGCAAGCGGCGTGACGAATTCCTGGGCGCCTTTGGTCATCACAGGGCGCACGCTCGCGCCGCGCTCGCGCAGCCGGCGGATCAGATCCAGGCTCTTATAGGCCGCGATGCCGCCGGAGATGATGAGGAGGATGCGTTTGCCGCTGAGAGCCATGGCCTTCTACCCGTTGCCTTTTCTGACCGCCCTCGACCCTAAGCCTTTGGCGGAGAACATGCAATCGCGAGGGCGACAGGCATCGGAGCTGGTCCGGAAGCCGCCGCATGACGATCGGGATCGCCATGCCGAGGCGGGCAAGCTGCGGCGGCAGCCAGTCTCCGCCGCACTCGTCGGTCAGAGGTTGCTCATCCCGCCGTCGATGATGAGTTCGCTGCCGACGATGTAGGCCGCCTCATCGGAGGCGAGGAAAACGATCGTCTTGGCGACTTCGCCGGGGGTTCCGAAACGGCCGACGGGAATCTGGGCCTGGATCTGCGCAGTCATCGCCTCGGATTGGGCTTGTGAAGCGCCGAGCTTGCTGTAGAGCGGCGTGGAGATCGGACCGGGGCTGACGGCGTTGACGCGGATGCCGCGGCCGATGAGCTCGCCCGACAATGTCTTGGCAAGCGTCAGCAGCGCGCCCTTCGTCAGCGAATAGACGCTGGAATTCGGCATGCCGATATGGGCGTTGATCGAGGTGTTGAGCACGATCGCGGCCTGAGTCGAAAAAATCGGCAGCAGCGCCTGAATCAGGAAGAACGGGCCCTTGACGTTGATATCAACCGACTTGTCGAAGGCGGCTTCGCTCCACTGTTCCAGCGGCCCGAAATCGGCGACCCCGGCGTTGACGAAGAGGATGTCGAGCGTGCCGAAAGCCTCTCTCACGCTATCGGCGACGGCCTTCTGGCCGACCGCATTGCCGGCATCGGCCTGGATGACGGTGGCTTTGCCGCCGAATTCGGCGCGGGCCGCCTCGACGCTTGCCGCGCTGCTGCCGGTAACGACGACGCGGGCGCCCTCAGCGATGAACTGGCGGGCGGTCTCGAGGCCGATGCCGCTGGTGCCGCCGGTGATGAGGGCTGTCTTGTTCTGCAGGCGTGACATGATGAAGTTCCTTTGACCGAATGTTGGGGCGTGGCCCGTTCTTGTTCAATGCGAGAATGCTCTGAAAAAGGCGGCGCGATAAGCCGGCGCGTTGAAGGATCATCAACCCGCAGCGGATAACCGCGCCGCGCCGCCTCAGGTGCGGGTGATCGAAGCGCCGCCGTCGACCAGCGACGCCGTACCGGTGACGAAGCTTGCATCGTCGGAGGCGAGGTAGAGGACCGAGCGGGCAAGTTCTTCGGGTGTTGCGACACGCTTCAGCGCATGCAGATTGGTGACGAAGGCCTGCTTCTCAGGCGTATCGTTCATGTCCCGATACATGTCGGTATCGACCGCACCCGGCAGGATGGCATTGACGCGCACGCCCTGCTGGCCGAATTCGGCGGCAAGCGCCTGTGTCAGGCCGATCAGGCCGGATTTGCTGGCGGCATAGGCGGCAACCCCCGGGAAGGCGAAGCTGTAGCCGACGAAGGTCGAGGTGAAGATCACCGAGCCGCCGCCATTTTCCACCATCGCCCCGATCTGGTGCTTGGCGGCGAGGAAGGAGGCCGTCAGATTGATCGCCAGCGCCTCGCTGAAGCCCGCTTCGGAAACGGCGGTGCTCGGACCGGCTTCGCCGAGCGTGCCGGCATTGTTGAAGGCGATGTCGAGCTTGCCGTAATTTCTCACGGCGGCCGCGACCAGCGCCTTGTGATAATCTTCCGAGCGCACGTCGCCGGCAATGGCGATGGCATCGCCGGCCTCTGCCTTGACCTCCGCAACGAGGCTGTCGAGTTCGCCTTGACGGCGGGCGCCGACGACGACCTTGGCGCCTTCGGCGGCGAAGAGCTTTGCCGTGGCCCGGCCGATGCCGGAGCTTGCGCCGGTGATGATCGCGACCTTGTTGTTCAAGCGGTTCATGGTTCCATCTCCTGTGTTGAGGCGAGGCGGCCCCTGCCGTCCGTTCCGTTGAATGGAAGATGGCATTTTCCTTTCGTTCGGATTAGTCTCCAGATCGGGGAATTCGAATTCGGAAAGACCGAACGATGATCAGGATAGAAGGCATTGCGGCTTTTGTCGCCGTGGTCGAGGCAGGCTCGGTCAGCGAGGCGGCCCGGCGTCTTCGGCTGTCCAAATCCGTCGTCAGCGAAAGGTTGGCCGAGCTGGAGAAATCGCTCGGCGGCATCCTGCTGCACCGAACGACCCGCAAGCTCACTTTGACCGAGGATGGCACGGTCTTCCTGGAGCGGGCCGCGCGCATCGTGCGCGAGATCGAGGAAGCTGCGGCAGATATGGCGGAGCGGCGCGGAACGCTGTCAGGCCCGATCCGCATCGCCGCTCCCGTCACCTTCGGCCGCATGCATCTCGGCCCGGCGCTCTATCCCTTTCTCGCCAAACATCCCGAGATCGAACTGACCCTCGATATCGATGATCGGCGGGTGGATGCCGCTTCGGACGGCTATGACGCCATTATCCGCAATGGTCCGATCGCCGATAGCCGGCTGGTCGCCTGGAAGCTCACGCGAAGCCGCCGTCTTCTCTGTGCCTCACCGGATTATCTCGCCCGCCAGGGAATTCCGTCGTCGCTGGCTGATCTCAACGACCATCGCGGCATCTTCTACACCAATCGCGGCGTTGCCGACTGGCGCTTCCAGACGCCGGAGGGTGCGATCGTCGTCCGTGCGAAACTGGCGCTCGGCATCAACAATGGCGACATGCTCCGCGACGCGGCGATTGCCGGCCTCGGCATTGCGCTGCTGCCCGCCTTCATCGCCGGCCCGGCCATCCGCGAGGGCCGGCTTGCCGAAATCGATGTCGGTCACAAGCCGGAGGCCGAATTCATCTATATGGCGCATCCCGAGGGCCGAAACCCCTCCGCCAAGCTCCGTGCCATCGCCGATCACCTGAAGAAGAGCTTCGGCGATCCTCCCTATTGGGATCCGGCGGGCTAGAGCATGTCGCGCAAAAGTGTGCAGCGGTTTTGCGACAACGACATGCGCAAAAACAAAGACCTAAAGCGCGAAGAGCGAATCTGAAAGATCGCGACGCGCTTTAGCTCAGCAGGCTCATCAGGTTCTCGGTGACCGGCGAGCGGTGTGTTTTCAGGATTGCCAGCGCCAGGCGCGCCACGGCCGGCGGCCCCTCGATCGGCCGGTAGGCCACACCTTCGAGCTTGATCTGCGAAATCGAGGCCGGCACGATCGAGACGCCGAGATCGGCCGCCACCAGATTGACGACCGAGGAAATCTGCGGCGCCTCCTGCGCCACGGTCAGCTCGAATCCCGCCTTGCGGCAGGCGAGCACGACATCGTCGTAGAGGCTCAAGCCCACGAGCCGGGGAAAGAGGATGAAGGGTTCGTCCGCCAGCATTGCAAGCGGCAGGCTACGATGTCTTGCCAGAGGATGGCTGGCGGGCAGGGCAATCACCATCGGCTCGTCCGGCAGCCGCCGCAGCCGGATGCCGGCCGGATCGTCCAGGCTGGGGCGCATGAAGGTGGCGTCGAGCTCGCCGCGTTCCAGCTTCTGCATCAGCGCCAGCGTATTCATTTCCGTCAACGACAGCCGAACCTCCGGCCAGCGCGCGCGAAACCGGCGGATCGTCGTGCTGACCACGGGGTTGAAGGCGGAGGATGCAGTGAAGCCGAGCGACAGCCGGCCGGTCTCGCCGCGATTGGCGCTTTGCGCCGCAAGCTTCGCCTTCTCAGCTGCCACCAGCGACGCCTTTGCCTCGCCAAGGAAGGCCGCGCCCGCTGCCGTCAATTCGGCGCCGTGCGGCACACGGTGAAACAGCGCCGCACCCACTTCCCTCTCCAGGTCGCGGATCTGCTGGCTGAGCGGCGGCTGCCCGATGCCAAGCTTGCCGGCGGCACGGGTGAAATTGCCTTCTTCCGCCACCGCCAGAAAATACCTGAGATGCCGCAGCTCCATCACTATCTCCAAAACCTATCGGAATCGACGGTCTCATATATTGGACAAATGGAGGCGCTTTGACTAGATCGGAGGCTGGAAGGATGAAGATATGCCGCCGTCAGTGCATGCAGTGAAGACCTCCGAGACAGCTGCGACCCCAGGGCAGAAGCACTACCTGACCCGTGGCGCCGGCGCCTATCGCCGCGCCAGCCTGGCACTCTTCCTTTCCGGCTTCTCCACCTTCTCGCTGCTCTATTGCGTCCAGCCGCTGCTGCCGATCTTCTCGCAGGAATTCGCTGTCAGCCCGGCCGAAAGCTCGCTGTCCCTTTCGCTCTCCACCGGTTTCCTGGCGGTCGCCATCGTCTGCGCCGCCGCCGTCTCGGAAGGTCTCGGCCGCCGCAGCCTGATGTCGATATCGCTGGTCGGGGCGGCATTGCTGACCATTGCCACCGCCTTTGCCCCGAACTGGCATCTGCTGCTCGTCATCCGCGCGCTTCAGGGCCTTGTTCTCGGTGGTGTGCCGGCCGTTGCCATGGCCTATCTCGCCGAGGAAATCGATCCGCGCGGCCTTGGCGCCACCATGGGCCTCTATGTCGGCGGCACGGCCTTCGGCGGCATGTCCGGCCGTGTGCTCACCGGCATCTTCGCCGAATATCTCACCTGGCGTCCGGCGCTCTTCATCATCGGCACCATCGGCCTTGCCGCCGCGCTCGGCTTCATCGCCCTCTTGCCACCGTCACGCAATTTCGTCCGCCGGCCGGGCTTCGACCCACGCTTTCATGCAAAGGCCTGGCTCGGCCATCTCCGCAATCCGGCGCTGCCCTTCATCTTCGCCATCGCCTTCCTGGCGATGGGCTCCTTTGTGACGATCTACAATTATGCCGGCTTCCGCCTGGTGGCGCCGCCCTACGGCCTCAACCAGACCGAACTCGGCCTGATCTTCACCGTCTACCTCTTCGGCATCGGCGCCTTCCTCGATCGGCGGCCTGTTGGGAGACCGGATCGGGCACTTTTCCGTGCTTCTCTTCGGTCTGGCACTCACCGCCGCCGGCAGCGCGCTGACGCTCTTTGCCTCGCTCCCGGCGATTATCCTCGGTATCATCGTGCTCACGACCGGCTTCTTTATCAGCCATTCGATCGCCAGCGGCCTTGTCGGCAAGCTGGCACATGGCACCAAAGGGCACGCCTCGTCGCTCTATATGCTCGCCTATTATGTCGGCTCCAGCCTCATGGGTTCGGCGGGCGGCTGGTTCTTCGCGGTTGAAGGCTGGGCCGCCGTCGTTATCTTCACGCTTGCCATGCTGGCGCTGGCCTTTGTCTCCGCCTGTCTTGCGCAGCACCTCGCGAGGAGAAAAGCATGATCCGCATAGACCGGCTCGACCATCTCGTGCTGACCGTCGCCGATATCGCGATCAGCTGCGACTTCTATTCCCGCATCCTCGGCATGTCGGTCGAAACCTTTGCTGAAGGCCGTAAAGCACTGAAATTCGGCGGGCAGAAGATTAATCTGCACCATGCCGGCCACGAATTCGATCCCAAGGCAAGGCAACCCACACCCGGCTCCGGCGACCTCTGCTTCATCGCCGAGACTCAGCTTGCCGATGTCATCGCCCATCTGGAGGCCTTAGGCGTTGCCATCGAAGAGGGTCCGGTCGAGCGCACCGGCGCGACCGGGCGTTTGCGCTCGGTCTATTTCAGGGACCCCGACGGCAACCTCCTCGAGGTCTCCAATCTGATTGCCTGACGTCGGCCTCCCGCACATCAACCGAGCCGGATATAGGGCACGTCCTTCTTCGCCACCTCATCCAGCGCCTCCTCGTAACCGGCATCGGCGTAACGCATGACGCCAAGCGCCGTATCGTTGGTCAGCGCATGGTCGAGCCGTTCGTCGGCGGCATCCGTGCCGTCGGCGACCACGGTGACGCCGCAGCTCGTCATGTAGCCGGCATAGCCGCCGCCGCCGGAATGGATGACGACCAGATCGGCCATCGACGAGCAGAGCATCATCGCATCGATCAGCGGCCAGTCGGCGATCGCGTCGGAGCCGTCCTTCATCCCCTCGGTCATGATATTCGGATGCGCCATGGCGCCGGCGTCGAGATGGTCGCGGGAGAAGGCGACCGGGCCTTTGAGTTCGCCGCTCGCAACCAGCGCGTTGACGCGCCTTGCGAGTGCGGTGCGTTCGCCGTGGCCAAGCCAGGCGATGCGGGCCGGCAGCCCCTCGAAGGGCACATGCTCGCGCGCCAGCCGGATCCAGTTGGTGATGATCTTGTTATCGGGAAACATCTCGAGCAGCAGATCGTCAATGCGAGCGATATCGCTCTCCTCGCCTGACAGAGCCATCCAGCGGAACGGGCCGATCGCCCGGGCAAAGAGCGGCCTGAGATAGGCTTCGGTGAAGATCGGAATGTCGAAGGCATTGGCGACACCGCCCTCGCGGGCCTGCGTGCGGATTAGATTGCCGTTGTCGAAGACTTCCGAGCCACGCTTCTGGAATTCCAGCATCGCCGTCACATGCTCGACGATCGAGGCCCGGCTTGCCGCCATCAATTGTCCCTGGCCGTCGTCGCGCAGGCCCTTGACCTGATCGAGGCTCATGCCCTTCGGCACGTAACCGTAGACGAGGTCATGCGCCGAGGTTTGGTCGGTGACGATGTCAGGCACGATGCCGCGGCGGGCGATTTCGGGATAGACCTCCGCCGCATTGCCGACGAGGCCGACTGACAGCGCCCGCTTGTCCTTCACCGCCGCATCGATCATCTGAAGGGCGCTATCGAGATCGGGGGCGATTTCCTGGAGATAACCGATCTGCTGGCGCTTGCGGGCCCGCTCCGGATCGATGTCGATGCAGAGGATTGCAGCCCCTGCCATGCGGCCGGCGAGAGGTTGCGCCCCGCCCATGCCGCCGAGGCCGGCCGTCAGCACGAACCGGCCGAGGAGATCGCCGCCGAAGCGCCGCTCGGCAATGCGCATGAAGATCTCGTAGGTGCCCTGGATGACGCCCTGGCTGCCGATATATTGCCAGGCGCCGGCCGTCAGCCCGCCCCAGCAGATCAACCCCTTGCGCTGCAGCTCGTAGAACACTTCGGCCTTTGCCCATTGCCCGACGATATTGCAGTTCGCCATGATGACCAGCGGCGCCTTGGCATGCGTTCGAACGAGGCCGATCGGCTTGCCGGACTGGATGAGCAGCGTCTGGTCCTCGTCCATCTCGGTCAGCGCCTTGACGATGCCCCTATGCGCCGCCCAGTTGCGGGCCGCCTTGCCGAGCGCGGCATAGACGATCAGATTGTCGGGATCCTCGCCGACGGAGAGCACGTTTTCGAGCAGCCGCAGCAGCGCCTCCTGCCGCCAGCCCTTGGCCCGCAGTTCCGGCCCGCCGGGAATCGGAAATTTCGGATGACGTGGATTGGCCTTCGGCATCGTGGGTTCCTCGTTTTGCTCTGCCTTCGTTCGTTATTTCCTGGGCAGCGATTCCACATAGGCGAGTGCCGCATCGAGCAAACGCCGTCTCAGGGTATCGTCGCCGTAAACTTCGGCACCGCCTCGCACCCAGCCATGCATCACACGCTCGCCCGACAGCATCTGGATCACGCCTGGCAGTGCCAGCGCCCAGTCGTCATTGCCCTTGCCGAGACGAATCAGCATGCCGTCATGGCGTGCGCAGCAGAGAAGATTGCCGTTCAGCATGAAGGCCCAGCCGCCGAACATCGATTTTTCGGCAAGACCCGGCCGATCGCCGAGTTCCTCACGCATCAGTTCTTCGAGACCGGGATCGCGCGCCATGGCTCAGGCCTTTGTCGCCAGTGCGTAGCGTGCGATCTCGATCCCCATCGCCTTTTCGACGACGGGATAGACGGTCCGATCGAGCACGCTTGCCGACAGCGGAATGATATCCATCGGTACATGCAGGATGAACACCCGCATGCCCTCCTTGAGCTGGCCTACGCTGAGCGGCTCGCCCTCTGGTGAAAGCGTGGTGATGACGGCGGGAAAGGTGGCAAGCCGCCCGCCATCCGCGTCGTCCACCGCCATATATTCGTTCATCACATGCAGCGTCACCGACTTTTCGCCCGCGCCGACGGTGATCGTGCCGATGTCGAAGGCTTCCTTGGTGTAGACGACGTCCTTGCGGGTAATGACGCCCTCGGCAAGGATATGTCCGCCCGTCGTCTTGCAGATCGCGTCGATGACATCAGATCCGCCTTTCTTCTCCGCAGCGATGATCGCCTCACCGAGCGAAAGCGCCATCGAGATGCCGCCGAGCGCCGCATGGCTGCGGACATAGGAGGCTCTGAGCGGATTGCGGCAACTGGCGATGAAGCCGCCGGATTGATCGGCGGCAGCGCGCAGCACCGGCGAGATCTTCGCCGTCGCGCCCTTCACCACCAACTCGATATAACGGTTTTCGGCCCGATTGCCGCCGACAGCGGTCTGGATCATCTGCTCGGGCGAGCCGGCCATGCCGATCGAGCCCATGTCGCCTGTGGGATGTGCGCGGATATCCCCGACCGCGTCGACCACCTTGGTGCCGAGGACTGCCGACGGCAGCCAGCCGTTCAGCGTCGAGGATTTGCCGTTCTGGCCGATGATCAGCCCGGAAAGCTTTTCACCCAGTGCCTCCTGCAGCAATTGCACCGCCTTCACATAGTCGATGCCCTGCATTTCCCAGGGGGTGGTGGAAGCCGGCGCGCCGATCGCAGCCGCAGTCGCAATCCAGTCCTCGTCCTTCAACTCGTCGATCGAGACCAGCTCGGGCTTGCCGACATTGACGGCGGCATAACCGAGCATCCGCCCGTGATCGGCCCAGCCGCCGCCACCGGCGGCATAGACGGAGCCACCCTTGACGGCAGCTTCCACGTCCTTCTCAACGAGTATGCGTCCCATCGGTCCTCTCCTGATTCAAATCCTTGTCCATCTCGCGCACCGCCTCGAAAAGTACGGCGGCGCCGAGCGCGATATCGTCATTTTCAGCCCATTCGTCGGCCGAATGGCTGCGGCCTTCCCGGCAGGGCACGAAGATCATCGCCGCCGGTGCCACCTTGGCGATCCAGGCCGTGTCGTGCCCCGCGCCGGAGGCCATGCGCCGATGTTTTGCACCGACACGTTCGCAAGCGGCCTCCAAGGTCGACAGCAGCCCGGAATCAGCAGGCGTCGGCAGATTGTCGGAAACCCGGTTCGGGGTCTTGATCGTCACGCTGTAGGCCCCCGCCAGCTTTTCGACATGGCCGTCGAGCCAGCGGCAGAATGCCTCCATGTCGGCACGGATTTCGGCACGGCCATCGATCAGCAGCACTACTTTCGACGGCACGACATTGGCGGCATTCGGCTCGATCCGGAATTCGCCGACCGTCGCTGCAAAATGGCCCGGCGTTTTCGCAAGCTCGGCGGCGGCGTTGCGGATGTCGAGCACCAGCTGCGACGCCGCCACCAGCGCATCCGCCCGCCGGTCCATCGGCGTCGTGCCGGCATGGTCGGCCCGCCCTTCGACGGTGATCTCGATGCGGGTGATGCCTGATATCGCGGTGACGATGCCGACATCCTCCTTTTCGGCTTCGAGCACCGGGCCTTGTTCGATATGAAGTTCCAGAAAGCCTGCTATATCGGGTCTCTTCTGCTGCATCAGCACGTCAGGTCGGCCACCGACCTGCGCGATACCCTCGGCTAGGTCGCGCCCGTCGCTGACGCGCGAAAGCCAGGCCTCCGGCAATTGGCCGGTCATGCCGCGGCTGCCGATGCAGGACACGCCGAAGATACTGACCTCCTCGGCAAGGAAATCGACGATTTCGAGATCGTGATCGAGCTCGATATTCTGGTCGCGCAGCGCGCGCACCACCTCCAGCGCCGCAATTACCCCGGCAATGCCGTCAAAGCGGCCGCCGTCCGGCACCGTGTCAGAATGCGAACCGACCATGATCGTGCCGAGCCATGGTTTCCGGCCAGTCCGTCGGCCGATCAGATTGCCGGCGGCATCGACCCGCGTTTCCAGTCCCGCCGCCTTCATCCGCGCGTCGATATAGGCCCGGCCTTCGAGGAAGAGCGGCGAGAAGGCCCGCCGCGTCCAGGGATGCCCCGGCTCGGTCATCCCGGCCAGGGCCTCGATATCTCCAGCGATCCGGCCGGCATTGACGGGAAGATTGCGGCTCATGCTTCGGCTCCCGCAATGACCTGGCGCGGCAGCGGCCGCACGAAGCGCCCGGTGCCGGGCTCAGCCAGCACCTTGGCGCCCTCGGCAATCTTTTCGCCGCGCAGATAGGTGGCGGAAACGGTCCAGGGCAGGCGGATGCCGTTATAGGGGCTCCAGCCGACGACGTTGTTGCCGCTCGCGGCGGCATCATAGACGCTGTCGCGCGGCTCCAGCACGACGATATCGGCATCCTTGCCCGGCGTCAGCGCGCCCTTGATATGGTCGAGCCGGAAATGCTTCGCCGGGTTCTCCGCCATCAGCCTGGCTGCCCATGTCAGCGGAATGCCGCGTTCGATGGCCCCTTTGACGAAAAGCGGCACCATCACCTCGAGGCCGGGAACGCCGGAGGCGTTGGCGAGCATGTCGGGATTGGTCTTGCGGTTTTCCGACCAGCTGACGTGATCGGTCGAGACCAGCCAGACATCACCCTCGGCCACCTTCCGCCAGAGGCTCTCCACCTCGGCGCGCGGCCGCACCGGCGGATTGATCTTCGCCTTGCCACCGAGGCGCTTCACGTCGTTTTCCTCGTCGAGCGTCAGATAATGGATGCAGCATTCGACCGTCGCCGCAAAGCCGTCGCGGCGATAGGCGCGCGCGATATCATAGCCGCGCCCGAGCGAGCAGTGCACCACATGCGCCGGGCAGCCCGTGTCGGCACCGGTCTCGAAGATCGTGTGCATCGCCAGCAGCTCGGTGATCGGCGGTCGCGACAGGCCGTGCGCCCGCCAGTCGGTGATGCCGCTCGCCTTCACCTGCTCCATATAGGTGCACACCGCCTCGTCGTCCTCATTGTGCACGCCGGCTGTCAGCCCCGTCGGAGCGATCGCCGCGAAGCAGGCGTCGAGCAGTGCCGGCGGAATGCGCGGAAAGCGCTTGGGGTCGGTGCCGAAGGTCGAGAATTTGAAGGCTGCAACGCCTGCCTCCACCATCTCGCGGATCCGCGCCGGGCCTTCTTCCGGATCGACGGTGCCGTAAAGCGCGAAATCGACGCGCGCCTGCGGCCCGGCATGGTCGACTTTCCGCTTCACCGCCGCTGCCGAACAGACGAGATTGCCCTCGTCATAGGGCATGTCGACGATTGTAGTCACGCCGCCTGCCGCCGCCGAGCGCGTCGACCAGATGAAATCCTCCTGGTCCTTCTGGGAAAGCGAATGTACCTGCGCATCGATCGCGCCGGGCAGGATCAGCGCTTTTCCGAGCAGATGCCGTTCGCGGCCCGCAGGCGGCACGCCGAGGCCGACCTCGGCGATCTTGCCGTCGCGCACGGCGACATAGCCCTCTTCGACAATGCGGTCCGGCAGCACCACCGTGCCCTGCAGAACGAGATCGAAGTCCATTTTGCTTCCTCCCTGCAGCGCTGCGCGTCTTTCTAGCCGCGCAAAGGACGCTGTAACACTTTGAATTGCTGCATAATTCCTTAAGTCGATCTCGATTTAAGGGATTATGTAGCAAGCTGGAAATCAGACTGCTGCCGGCTCGTCATGGGTTAGCCGTTCCTCGATGTGCTCCAACGAGCCGAGGGCGAAGAAATCGTCGAAGGAGGCGATCGGAACCTGCTCAGTCAGCTTCGTGACGAAATCGTCCGAACCAAGTTCCTCCTCGATCGCCTCCACTTCAGCCGAAAGCGGCCGGTCGACCGTATAGAAATCCGCATGTTTGCGCACGACCGCGTAGAGCATGGCGGCGACGCCCTTCGGTTCATCGCCGAGAATGTCGATCGCCTGGGCCGAGAGCAGCGCCTCAAGGGCTGCGAGGCGCTTCAGCGCCCGCATCTGCCGGTCGAAGCGCTCGATGACGAGCGGCAGGAAGGCCGCCTCGTCCTCCAGCCCGGCCGCAACCACCAGCGACTGGGCCGACACGGGATTGGACATTGACAGCACGCGCGAGAAGATCTCGCCGGCAAGTTTGATAATCGGCCCGAAACCGGTGGCAATCCGCCCCGGCGGCACGAGATTGACCGGCAGGTCGCGCCGCTGGCCGTTGCCGAGAATGACGCAGCGGTTGAAGGCGTTGCGCGCCGCATGCGCCATGCAAAGCGCTGCCGATTCGAGCAGGATCGTCACATCGAGCGGAAGAGAGCCGCCCGACGTCATCACCCGGCCCTCAACCACGACGGGATTGTCGTCCGAACGCCCGGTGGCGGCAAGGATCTTATGGCCGGTCGATAAAAGGTTTTCGATCACCGCGCCGAACACCTGGGCGATCATGCGCAGGCTCAGCGGATCCTGCACATGCGTTGCGACGGGCCAGTTCCATTCGTCGGAGGCATTGCAGAGCCAGGCACCGATCAGCGCTTCGCGCGCAGTTCCGACATGCCGGACCGCCTTCCAGGGATCGCGGGAAGCACCGAGCGCACCGGCCGCCATCATCGCCGTTGCCAGCAGGACGCGGATCGAGGCCGCGGCGTTGCGCGTCGTTTCCGCCGCCGAGGCAAAGCTTACCGCATTGATGCTGAGCGAGGCGAGGCTGTCGCGCGGCGCCATCCGCATCGGTTCCAGCCCGGCCGCCTGGAAAGCCTCGGCCGCCTGCATCCGGTTGCCGCGATAGATCGCTTCGCCGACGCCGGTCAGCACCGCTCCGATCTGTCCCATCAGGCCGATATCCGCACAGCCGATCGAGCCGGTGCGGCGCACGACCGGGATGAGATCGGCCTCGAGCATCCTGATATAGGCCTGGATCAGCTCCGGCGTGCAGCCGACCTGGCCGGTCAGCGCCGTGTTGATACGGATCGCCATGGCATTGCGGACGATATTGCAGGAAAAGGGGGTGCCGGTGCCGAAATGATGGGCGCGCACCAGGCCGAGATTGAAGGTGTCGAGTTCGTCGGCCGACCACTCCACATCTTTCATGGCGCCGACGCCTGTCGTCGAGCCGTAGACGGGCATGCCGGAGGCAATCGCATCCTCGACGACCTCGCGGGCGATCGCGATGCGGGCCATGCCTGTCGCCGAAGCCGAAATCTTAGCCTTGCCCGCACCAATCGTCACCATCTCGGCAAAACCGAGCGGTTGTCCGGAAAGTTCGATGCCAAGGCGTTCGTGCTTCATGTGCCTATCTCCCAGAACAGGATGATTTTAGGCCGGATCGGCCGAAAATCTGAATCCTGTTCTAAACTAAAGAGTCAGAGCATGATGTCGCCCGAAAACCGCTCACACTTTTCGGCATCATGCTCGGAACGTGAGACTAAGCGAGCCCTCTGTCACATGGGATATCCCAAATGCCGAACACAGCATGTTTTTGGCAGGCGGTCAGCTCAGCATCCAGGCAATATAGACAAGCGTCAATGCGATGATCCAAAGCGCGATCCTGGCCGAGCGGTTGTGCCGCGCTTCGGCCTTGGCGATCGCATCCGCCGTCTCAGCATCGAAGCGCAACCCGTGCTCGCTCATATGCAGGAGCTGATGGTGGAATTTTTCGGTCTTCGCTGCGATTTCGGGCACGGCTTCGGCGAGCTTTACCGCCGCCTTCAGCCCGTCCTTAAGATCGGTGGCGATCCGCTTCGGCCCGAGATTGGTGCGGATCCAGTCGCCAACGACAGGCTCGGAGGCCTTCCACATGTTGAAGCGCGGATTGAGCATGCGCGATACGCCCTCGACCACGACCATGGTCTTCTGCAGCATCACCAGCTCCGGCCGCGTCGCCATGTCGAAGAGTTCGGTCACTTCGAACAGCAGCGTCAGCAGCTTGCCCATCGAGATCGTCTCGGCCGGCTGTCCATGGATCGGCTCGCCGATCGCCCGGATCGCCTGGGCGAAGCTTTCGACATTGTGATGTCCGGGCACATAGCCGGCCTCGAAATGCACCTCGGCGACGCGGATATAGTCGCGGGTGATGAAGCCATAGAGGATTTCGGCGAGGAACCGCCGCTCCTTCTTGCCCAGCCGCCCGACGATGCCCATGTCGACGGCGACGATCATGCCGTCAGCATCGACGAAGAGATTGCCTGGATGCATGTCGGCATGGAAGAAGCCGTCGCGCAGCGTGTGGCGCAGGAACGACTGGATCAGCGTATCGGCAAGCAGGTTGAGATCGTGGCCCGCCGCGCGCAGGCCCTCGACGTCGGACATCCTTGTGCCGTCGATCCACTCCATGGTGATGACGTCGCGCCCGGTGCGCTCCCAGTCGACCTTCGGCACGCGGAAGCCGGGATCCTTTTCGGTGTTCTCGGCGATCTCGGAAAGGGCAGCCGCCTCCAGGCGAAGATCCATCTCCACCTTCGTCGTCTGCTCCAGCGTCTTCGTCACCTCGACCGGCCGCAGTCGCCGGCTGGACGCCAGGAAACGCTCCTGCATATGGGCAACGAGATACATCGCCTCGATGTCATGGGCAAAGCGCTGGCGCACGCCGGGCCGCACGATCTTGACGGCAACCTTCTTCCGGCCCTCGGCACTATCGACCTCGGCCGGATGCACCTGCGCGATCGAGGCGGCGGCGATCGGATCGCCAAAGCTCGCATAGAGCTCGCCGATCGGCCGTCCGAGCGAGCCTTCGATATTGGCCTTGGCCGCTGCCGAGGGAAAGAAGGCCATCCGGTCCTGAAGCTGCGACAGGTCGTTGGCGAATTCGACGCCGACGACATCCGGCCGCGTCGCCAGGAACTGCCCGATCTTCACATAGGAGGGACCAAGCCGCTCGACGGCCTGGGCCAACCGGTCGCTGCGCTTCTGATGCCGCGCCTTGCTTCGCTCGAAAATCGTGACGAAGGACTTGGCGAGCGCGACCGGCGGCGGCAGCCCTTCGGAAGGAAGGGCTGACACGACACCCTCACGCACGAGCACCCAGCCGACGCGCCAAAGGCGGAAATATGCGCCGAAAGTACTCATCTTCTGTTTGATTCTCGCGCGACGCTATTCGAAAACCGCTCTACATTTTTCGGCGTCATGCGTCAGAGCTTCCAGCCGGAATGGAGTGCGGCGATGCCGCCGGTATAATTGGTGTAGGTGACGCGCGAAAAGCCGGCCTGGCGGATCATTGCCGCGAAATTCTCCTGGTTCGGGAATTTTCGGATCGATTCCACCAGATATTGGTAGGGTTCGGCATCGCCGGTAATCGCCTTGCCGAATTGCGGAATGGCATTGAACGACCAGGCGTCGTAGATCTTGTCGAGAAGCGGCATATCGACTTCGGAAAATTCCAGCACCAGCAGCCGTCCGCCGCGCTTCAACACGCGATAGGCCTCCGACAGCGCTACGTCGATCCTCGGCACGTTGCGGATGCCGAAGGCGATCGTATAGGCATCGAAGCTGCCTGCCTCGAACGGCAGTTCCTCGGCATTCGCCTCGACGAAGGTGAGATTGCCGGAAAGCTTCTTCTTTTCCGCGCGCTCGGCCCCGACACCAAGCATCGAGCCGTTGATATCGAGCACCGTGGCATGCGCCTGTCTGCCCGAGGCCTCGACGATGCGGAAGGCGATATCACCCGTGCCGCCGGCGACGTCGAGCACCTTGTAGCCCGGCTCCTTGCGCGGGTTCAGCGCCGAGATCATCGCATCCTTCCAGGCGCGGTGCATGCCCATCGACATGACGTCATTCATGATGTCGTAGCGCTTGGCAACCTTGTGGAACACCTGGTTGACCATGCTTTGCTTCTCGCCATTAGGCACCTCGCGGAAGCCGTAGGAGGTCTCCATGCCGCCATCGGCGGAAGTGCGGCTTTCTGACATCAGACTGCTCCGTTCCTGAAGATTCGGGCGCGGCGGCCATAGCGAAAGACCGCGCGCGACGTTATCTATGGGCCGCGTTCTCCACGGCACACTGGCGCTATAGCGCACATCGTCGTCGGTTGAAACACGTTAGATATAGATGGGTTAAGATGCCGGAATTGCCAGAAGTCGAAACGGTGAAACGCGGCCTGACGCCGGCGATGGAGGGCACCCGCATCACCAAGCTGGAGCTGCGGCGCGGCGATTTGCGCTTCCCCTTTCCCGACGCTTTCGCGGACAGGGTTTCGGGCCGCACCATCGTCAGCCTTGGCCGCCGCGCCAAATATCTGCTGGTCGATCTCGACGACGGCAACACGCTGATCTCCCACCTCGGCATGTCCGGTTCCTTCCGGATCGAGGAGGGCCGCATCGAGGAGGCTGCTGCCTCCGCCGCGCCGGGCGAATTCCACCATGCCCGCTCGAAGGACGAGAAACACGATCACGTCGTCTTCCATCTGGAGGGCGCAAGCGGCCCGCGCCGGGTCGTCTACAACGATCCGCGCCGTTTCGGCTTCATGGATATGGTGGGGCGTGCCGATCTCGCCGCCCATCCGTTCTTCCGCGATCTCGGCCCGGAGCCGACAGGAAACGAGCTTGGCGCCGGCTATCTGGCCGAACGCTTCCGCGACAAGGCGCAGCCGCTGAAAAGCGCGCTGCTTGACCAGAAGAACATTGCCGGTCTCGGCAATATATATGTCTGCGAGGCGCTGTGGCGCGCGCATCTTTCGCCGATCCGCGCCGCCGGCACGCTGGTGACGGCAGGGGGCCGGCCGAAGGCGCAGCTCGACCTGCTCGTCGCCTCGATCCGCGACGTCATCGCCGACGCGATCGCCGCCGGCGGATCGTCGCTGCGTGACCATATCCAGACCGACGGATCGCTCGGCTATTTCCAGCATTCCTTCTCCGTCTATGATCGCGAAAGTCAGGCTTGCCGCACGCCCGGCTGCGGCGGTACGGTCGCCCGCATCGTCCAGGCGGGTCGCTCCACCTTCTATTGCGCCACCTGCCAGAAGTAAGCCTGCCAGAAGCTAAGAGTGAGAAACCGGGAGAACAGCATGGCCTATGAGACCCTGATCGTCGAAACCCGAGGCAATGTTGGCCTCGTCACGCTGAACCGCCCGCAGGCGCTGAACGCGCTGAACTCCACCGTCCTGAAGGAACTGAAAGAGGCCTATGCCGCCTTCCACGCCGACGAGACGGTTGGAGCGATCGTGTTGACCGGTTCCGAGCGTGCCTTTGCCGCCGGCGCCGATATCAAGGAGATGCAGCCGCTTGAGTTCGCCGATATCTATAAGAGTGATTTCATCAGCGGCTGGGATGAGGTCGCAAAGGCACGCAAGCCGGTGATCGCTGCCGTCAGCGGTTTTGCGCTCGGCGGCGGCTGCGAGCTCGCCATGATGTGCGATTTCATCATCGCCTCGGAGACGGCGAAGTTCGGCCAGCCTGAAATCACACTGGGCGTCATTCCCGGCATGGGCGGCTCGCAGCGGCTGACGCGCGCCGTCGGCAAGGCGAAGGCGATGGATCTCATCCTGACCGGCCGCATGATGGATGCGGCCGAGGCGGAACGTTCGGGACTCGTTTCGCGTGTGGTGGCACCCGAACGTCTGCTCGACGAGGCTTTTGCCGCGGCCGAAAAGATCGCTTCGCTTTCGCGTCCCTCGGTGATGATGGCCAAGGAGGCTGTCAACCGCGCATTCGAGACGACGCTGGAGGAGGGCTTGCGTTTCGAGCGCCGCCTGTTTCACAGCCTCTTTGCCACGGACGACCAGAAAGAAGGCATGGCGGCCTTCGTCGAGAAGCGCAAACCGGCTTTTACGCACCGTTGAATGCTTTTAGGCGCTTGCCGGTGGTAAAGCTTGAAAATCCGCGTTGACGTGGGCCGGCTTTAGAGTTATATGCCCGCCCACGGTTCGGAAAGCCGGTTTGGTTTTCCGCGATTGCTCCCGCATTGCTGGATTTTGTGGCCGCAAGGCCCGCGGTAATGGCGGAGTTTGTTCGAATTCTTGAGAGAGGCATCCATGGCCAATACAACTTCGGCGAAAAAAGCGACCCGCAAGATCGCCCGCCGTACCGACGTCAATAAGGCTCGTCGCTCGCGCGTTCGTACTTTCGTTCGCCAGGTCGAAGAGGCCATCGCATCCGGTGACGCCGCCAAGGCGAAGGAAGCTTTCCTGGCTGCTCAGCCCGAGCTTGCCCGCGCCGCCAGCAAGGGCGTGCTGCATGCCAACACGGCATCGCGCAAGGTCTCGCGTCTGGCCGCTCGTGTGAAGGCTCTTTCGGTCACCACGACCGCGTAATCTTCCATTAAGGTCTTCTTCTTTATGATTAGCCCGGTAATTTTACCGGGCTTTTTCGATTCCACCGATCAGCCCCTGCATGGTTAATCTGACGACTGTTTCGTGTCAGCGCCATGACAGGAAAAATTGTTTAAAAACAATGGCTTGCGCAAGGATGCTTTGACGCCGCGCGACTCTGCCCCACGCTTTCGGGACCACAGGCGAGTCAAGAGGATTTTATTTTTTTTTCTTTCAATGCGTGTCAAAATAGCCCGAACGGGGAATCTCTTTGATTCAACTGCGATTCTTTTTTGACGCTGGTGTGACGCCCGAAAAGGGCAGGCGGAGTCAATGCCCGCTTCTTAATTTTGCGTAAAATTCATCGTTGATATTGCCTTTTGATCCTGCCTAAATGGCTTTCAACAAAGGGCGCGGACATCACCTGCAGAGGCTCGGTCTTAACTGCCACGTCGGCAGGGCGATAAGTTTGTGCCGTTTGTTACGGAGCATTGCGCTTCCGTTTTTTCAAGCACTCGACGGATTTGAGCCGTAACGTGGCTGTTACGGAGCGGGGATGTTTTGTGCCTTCAGTGGCCACACGTTTAAGGCGAGGCCATCGGAGAAGGTAAAGTAATATTGCGTTCGGGCTGGTCGGCCGAAAACGAGGTTCGACCGTCAGCCTGGCACGGAAAGCCGATGAAGGTTGCCGCATGAGCGCGGCACCTGCAACGGAGTTCTGCGCCGGTTCCTTCGGGGGCAGTGTTTGAGTGAACCGGCAGGCGAGCGGCTCATGAGGATCCGTCAGCCCGCCAAAGCGGGGAATGATCGGGCGGCCGTTTTAGCGGATGCCGCCCGGTGGAATTGAAAGGCGGCATTATGCAGATGAATACGATGACGACGAGCGGGCTCGACAATGCGGATGCGGCACCGCAGGCGTTCGGCTCAATTCGCCTGGAAGCGGCGGAAGTAAAGGCGGATATGAAGCAGAACGTATTGTTTGAGCGCGTCAGTGCGCGCTTGAAGGCTCAGGTCGGTCAGGATGTTTACGCCAGCTGGTTCGCCCGGCTGAAGCTGCATTCGGTATCGAAGAGCGTCGTTCGCCTTTCGGTCCCCACGACCTTCCTGAAGTCGTGGATCAACAATCGTTATCTCGATCTCATCACCGGTCTGTTCCAGGCCGAAGATCCGGAAATTCTGAAAATCGAAGTCCTGGTGCGTACGGCGACGCGCCATGGCATGAAGCCACTCGACGAAGCGGCGGTGCCGGAACCAGCCGCCCCCACGCAGATGCGCCGCCCGACAAGCGCCCAGCCGG
>NZ_JALBGX010000270.1:0-2311 GCF_023006465.1 Rhizobium sp. PRIMUS64
CGGCGGCGCCGCGGTCGTGCTTGGCGCGCTTAGCCCGCGCACCCGCAATGCGCAGGTGGCGCTCTATCAGGCAGGCGACGTCGAGTATCTGGTGGCGACCGATGCGATCGGCATGGGCCTCAACCTCGATGTCGATCACGTTGCCTTTGCCCAGGACCGGAAATTCGACGGTTACCAGTTCCGCAATCTCAATCCTGGCGAACTCGGCCAGGTCGCCGGGCGCGCCGGGCGACACGTGCGGGACGGGACCTTCGGCGTCACCGGACAGGTCTCGCCCTTCGACGATGAGCTGGTGCAGCGCATCGAGGGGCACGAGTTCGACAACGTGAAGGTTTTGCAGTGGCGGACGACGGAGATGGACTTCTCCTCAATCGCATCGCTGCGCGCCAGCCTTGAGGTGGGACCGCGCGTACCGGGGCTGACGCGGGCGCTGCCTGCGGTCGACCAGCAGGCGCTGGAACAGCTTTCGCGCTATCCCGAGGTCATCGATCTCGCCGACAGGCCGGCGCGCGTCGAAAAACTCTGGGAGGCTTGCGCGCTTCCCGACTATCGGCGTATCACCCCAGCACAACATGCCGATCTTATCGCGACCCTCTTTTCCGATCTCGTCCGCTATGGCACGGTGAACGAGCAGTTTCTTGCGGAGCAGGTTCATCGCTCCGATCGAACAGATGGGGAAATTGACACGCTTTCGGCGCGAATCGCGCAGATAAGGACCTGGACCTACGTTTCGAATCGGCCCGGTTGGCTTGCCGATCCGACACACTGGCAGGAAAAGACGCGGGAAATCGAAGATCGATTGTCCGACGCGTTACATGAAAGGTTGACGAAACGCTTTGTTGATCGCAGGACATCTGTGCTCATGAAGCGCCTGAGAGAGAATGCGATGCTGGAAGCTGAAATCAGTGTGAATGGCGATGTCTTCGTTGAAGGACATCATGTAGGGCAGTTGAGCGGATTCCGTTTCACGCCAGTGGCGGGAACGGACGGACCGGATGCCAAGGCGGTTCAGGCTGCGTCGCAGAAGGCGCTCGGGCTCGAGTTCGAAGCCCGCGCGGCCCGGATGCATGCCGCCGGCAACAGCGATCTGGTGATCGGTTCGGACGGTTTGATCCGTTGGCTGGGCGACCCGGTGGCGCGGCTTTCGGGCAGCGATCACATCATGCGTCCGCGCGTGATCCTGCTGGCCGACGAACAACTGACGGGCAATGCCCGTGATCACGTCGCCGCCCGCATCGAGCGCTTCGTCAATCATCATATCAGCACGGTGCTGAAGCCGCTCGATGATCTGTCGCGCGCCGAGGACCTGCAGGGTCTCGCGAAGGGGCTTGCCTTCCAGCTCGTCGAGAATCTCGGGGTGCTCTTCCGTCGCGACGTGACCGAGGAGGTGAAGTCGCTTGACCAGGAGGCCCGTGCCTCAATGCGCCGTTACGGCGTGCGTTTCGGCGCCTATCATATCTTCGTTCCGGCACTTCTGAAGCCGGCGCCGGCCGAGCTCATCACGCTGCTCTGGGCGCTGAAGAACGACGGTCTCGACAAGGCGGGTTATGGCGATCTCATTCCGGTGCTTGCCGCCGGCCGCACCTCCGTCGTCACCGATCCGAGCTTCGAGCGGATGTTCTACAAGCTCGCCGGCTTCCGTTTCCTCGGCAAGCGTGCCGTGCGCATCGACATTCTGGAAAGGCTTGCCGATATCATCCGGCCGCTGCTGCAATGGAAGCCTGGTCAAAACAACCGTCCGGAGGGCGCCTATGACGGCCGCCGCTTCACGACGACGACGGCGATGCTGTCGATCCTCGGTGCGACGCTCGAGGACATGGAAGAAATCCTCAAGGGTCTCGGCTATCGCGCCGATGCCGTGAAGGCGGAGGAGGCATCAGTACATCTTGCGACGCAGGATGCGGCCTCAGTGCCTGCTGCCACTGCGGAAACGCCTGCGGAAGAGACAGCCGAAAAGGCTGATCACGACGATGCCGACGGAGCGGCGGAAGAGACTGCTGCCGAGACGGCTCCGGCGGTTGCTGACGCGCCCGTAGCCGAAGCGGTCCAGACCCCCGCTCCGGTCGAAGCGATCGAGACATCGGCTCCGGTGGAAGCGTCTGGGGAAGCGGTGTCCGTTCCCGAGGAAGCAGCACCTGCTGCTGGGGAAGCAGTACCTGCTGTTGGGGAAGCCAGCGAGCCGGTGGAACCGAAGCCGGTTCTTCTGTGGCGTCTCGGCGGCCGCAACGACAATCAGCGCCAGGCGCGCGGCGGGCATGGCGATCGCCGTGGCGGCCAGGGCCAGGAGCGCGGTCAGAACCAGGAACGCGGC
>NZ_JALBGX010000271.1:0-2235 GCF_023006465.1 Rhizobium sp. PRIMUS64
CGAGGCACCTGATGTCGATCTCGGCCGCAAGCGGACGATCGCCGAGGCCTTTCTGACGGCGTCGCGCAACGGCGATCTGGAGGCGTTAATCGCGGTGCTTGCCCCTGACGTCGTCTTCCGGCCCGATGCGACGGCGGCCCGCTTCGGCACCATTGGCGAAATGCGCGGCGCAGCTCACGTGGCCGAAGCCTTCAAGGGTCGGGCGCAGGCGGCGGAAATCGCCGTCGTCGACGGTGAGCTCGGATTCGTCGTCGAGATCGGGGGCCAGCTCCGCGTGGTGGTGGCGCTGACGATCGCCGATGGCAGGATCGCCGCGATCGACGCCATCGCCGATCCGGATCACCTGGAACGGCTTGACTATTCGATCCTTCGAGATTGAAAACAAACGCGAATTTATCGGATCTTCGAAACGGGCGCGCTTCGGAAGGAGCGCACCGCTTACGTTCCTCAGTGGTGACGGCCACGTCATTTTTCTTGACAGCGGCGTCCTCAGCTTTATTCTATTATAAAGACTTATATAGCATAATTATGGAATTATGGCGATGCGGTGCCCTGAGGCGCCATCTCTAGCTTCCTCATTACTCTTCCAGAGCAACCCGCAGACGGATGACCGAGGAGCGATCCCGGTCCGAGACTTCGAAAGGAATGCATGTCATGCCCGGCGACCAGGCGAAGAAGCCGCTTCTCCTCACCAATGTCAAACCGATCGCTTTCGGTGCGGGCACATCCGAGGGGACAATCGACATTCTCGTCAATGCCGGCGGCAGGATCGCCGAGATCGGTCCGTCGCTTTCAGTTTCGCAAGATGTGACGCGCATCGACGGCAAGGGCGCCTTCATTTCGCCGGGCTGGGTCGACCTGCACGTGCATATCTGGCACGGCGGCACTGATATTTCCATCCGTCCCTCCGAATGCGGCGTCGAGCGCGGCGTCACCACGCTGGTCGACGCCGGTTCGGCCGGTGAGGCGAATTTTCATGGCTTCCGCGAATATATCATCGAGCCCTCGCGCGAGCGCATCAAGGCCTTCCTCAATCTCGGCTCGATCGGTCTTGTGGCCTGCAACCGCGTCGCGGAATTGCGGGATATCCGCGATATCGATCTCGACCGCATCCTCGAAGTTTATGCCGAAAACAGCGAGCACATCGTCGGCATCAAGGTGCGCGCCAGCCATGTCATCACCGGGTCCTGGGGCGTCACGCCGGTCAAGCTTGGCAAGAAGATCGCCAAGATTTTGAAAGTGCCGATGATGGTGCATGTCGGCGAGCCGCCGGCGCTTTATGACGAAGTGCTCGAGATCCTCGGCCCCGGCGACGTCGTCACCCACTGCTTCAACGGCAAGGCCGGGTCGAGCATCATGGAAGACGAGGACCTCTTCAATCTCGCCGAGCGCTGCGCCTCCGAGGGCATCCGTCTCGACATCGGCCATGGCGGCGCCTCCTTCTCCTTCAAGGTCGCCGAGGCGGCGATTGCGCGCGGGCTTCTGCCGTTCTCGATCTCGACCGACCTGCACGGCCATTCGATGAACTTCCCGGTCTGGGACCTGGCGACGACGATGTCGAAGCTGCTCAGCGTCGGCATGCCTTTCGACAAGGTGGTGGAAGCCGTCACCCATGCGCCGGCATCCGTCATCAAGCTGTCGATGGAGAACCGGCTTTCGGTCGGCTCGCAAGCGGAATTCACCGTTTTCGATCTGGTCGATTCCGATCTCGAGGCGACGGATTCCAACGGCGACGTCTCGGTCCTCACCAAGCTGTTCGAGCCGCGCTATGCCGTGATGGGCGCCGATGCCTTTGCCGCCAGCCGCTATGTGCCGCGGGCGCGCAAGCTGGTGCGCCACAGCCACGGCTATTCCTACAGGTAGGATCCGCTGAAAAGCGCAATGCTCAGCGGTTGCGCCAGCCCATCAGCTTTTCGATCCGTTCCGCTGAACTACGCACATGGGCCGTATAGTGGTTCTCGTCGGAAAAGGCCTTCTGTTCCGGCAGCACGATGGAAATGGTGGCGACGCACTGGCCATCGCGATCGCAGATCGGCGAGGCGATGCAGGCAACCGCATAATCGGATTCCCCCGCCTGGATCGACAAGCGCGACTCGAAGGCTTTGCCGGCGGCTTCCGACAGCGTACCCGGATCGATCTCGGCGCGGCCGGTCGGTGAAGAGCGGGCGCAGCGCTTGAACAGTTCGATGCGCTCCTGCTCGGGCAGGTGGCCGACGAGCAGGCGGCCGGAGGCCG
>NZ_JALBGX010000272.1:0-2132 GCF_023006465.1 Rhizobium sp. PRIMUS64
CAGGCGTCACGGTGCCGCCGCCGCCGAACTCGCCGGAAAGCCCTACGGTCCCGGCCCTTGCCGCAGCCCCCATCGATGTCGGCGCGGTCGGCCCGTTGTCGGCGATGAAGGCATGCGCCGCACCCATGGCGCGCATCAGCGAAACGGACCGTTCGAAACGGGCGGCATCGGCCTGCCGCTCAATCAGCGTGCAGGGCAGGTGCGCCATGGACGTGCCGCCCGAATGCAGGTCGAGCACGACGTCATGGCGCGGAAAAAGTTCGTGTTCGAGGAAATGCGCCATCCGCGCTGTCGGCGAGCCGGTGGGATCGCCGGGAAACGCTCGATTGAGGTTGCCGCCGTCGAAGGGCGAGCAGCGCTTGGCCGCCATCACCGCCGGCAGGTTCGCCATCGGCAGGATGGTGACGGCGCCGCGGATTTCAGCGACATCAAGCAGCCGCATCAGCCGGCCGAGCTGGAGTTCGCCCTCATATTCGTCGCCATGGTTGCCGGCCATCAGCAGCAAAGACGGCCCCTCGCCATTTTTCAGGCGAAGGACCGGAATGCGGATCTGATAATAGGGCGACCGATCGATCGAATAGGGAATGGCGAGGTGGCCGGCCTGCCGGCCCTCGCGCGAAAAGTCGATCGGATTGACGAGACCGCTATGCATGATGTCTCCAGTGCGGGTGGTTGCGATGCCGTTACAGCGCCGCGCGTCTTTTTGGGACGCGCAAAGGACGCTGTAACACTTTCAACTTACGCATTGCGCTTTCCGAAAATCGAATCCGATTTTCGGGCCGATGCGCTAGAGCGCGGCGATCGCGGTCATTTCGACGCGCAGATCGGGATCGGCGAGACGAGCTTCGGTGCAGGCGCGGGCCGGTGGGTTTTCGATGTCGATCCAGTCATCATAGACGCTGTTCATCGCCTCGAAATCGACGATCGCCGGCAGGAAGACATTGACGGCGATGAGACGCGAGCGGTCGATGCCAGCTTCTTTCAAAAGGGCGTCGATCTTGCCGAGCACGTCTCGGGTCTGATCCTTGATATCAGCCTTGCGATTTTCCGCGACCTGGCCGGCAATATAGACGAGACCGCCGTAGCTAACGGCTTGGCTCATACGCGAACCTTTCTGATAACGCTGGATCATTGCGGGTTTTCCTTTTCTTGCTTTTGGAGGGAAAGTTCAGCCGAAGCTGGTCAGATAGGCTGTCGTCACCGAATGGTCGGGGTCGAGGCCGTAGAGGATGGCATGCCGGTCAAGGCAGGTGCAGGGATGAGAGATGCCGTACTCGATGACGTCGCCGACCGCGACGTCGCTGCCGTCGGCAAGTGCGACGAAGGCGTGCTGATCGTTGAGGCGAAACACGTCGGCGCCCACGAGATCGGCGAGATACGCCCCATTGCGATAGAGCGCCAGCGGCCGCGGCAGACCCTGATCCATCGCCACGTCGCGCATGCCCATGCCTGAGATCGCCAGCCGCGGTTCCGGCCGGGAGAGGACCTCGGCCCAGACCCGCAGCGCAGGACGGAAAGCTGCAGCCGCCGAAACCGTCTCGCCGCCGATGCGGAAACCGCCGCGTGCATCGAGGCCGGCAAGGCCACGCTCGTAGATGCCGTGGTCGTGGAAGAAGATCGCGCCGCTGCGCAGCACCAGCCGGCAGCCGGGATCGGCCGCAACAGCGGCCGAAAGCCTGGCAATCACAAGGTCGAAAAACACCGAGCCGCCAGCCGTGACCAGGAGCGGCCGCTCGTCGCCTATACGGGCGCGCAGCTTCGGCAGGAAATCCGATGTCACCGCCATCAGCGCATCGATGCGACGCATCGTCTCTTCCGCATCGGCGGTCGCCGCCGCACCCTCATAGGCGGCGATGCCGGTCAACCTAAAGGTCGGCGTCTCCACGGCAAGGATCGCCTCGAGAATTGCCTCGGCGGCGTCGACGCTGCGAGCACCGGCGCGGCCCGCGCCGAATTCCACCAGCAGGCCGAGGGGTGGTAAATCTGCGCGCTCCTGCCATGCGGAGCGAAGAGCCTCGACCAGTGCTGCGGAATCCACGAAGATATGGAGTTCGGCATCGGGATAGTGGCCAAGCAGGGCCGCAAGCCGGCGGGCGGCGGCGGCCCCGCCGATCTCGTTGGCGAGGATCAGC
>NZ_JALBGX010000273.1:0-2027 GCF_023006465.1 Rhizobium sp. PRIMUS64
GCGGTTGTGGCGCGCCATGCGGGCGGCAAGCGCGGCCCTCAGGCCGTGGGACAGTCCGCCGGGATCACGTGGCAGAAGCACGGCGTCGTGGGCCGCTTCACTGAGGCGCAGGATTTCCGCGCGTTTCCCCATGGCTTCCGCGAGGGCTGAACCCGGGCTCACGGAGGCAAGAGTTTCGATGAGTGTCAAAACAAGCTCCTCAAGACGTCAAAGGACATAAGCCCTAGGTAGGCCTGACGCCTAATTATGTCAAACTGGAATGATAAACAGCATTCGATGTGAATTTTTTATCTACTGCCAGTCGTCAAATGAGAATTGTCATGCTTTACTGACATGAAGGAGAGTGTTTGATGTCCACTATGCATTCTAACTCTTTCGATATAAGGCAACTTGAAGCCTTCGCAGCGGTGATGTCCGCCGGCAGCGTGACCGGGGCGGCAAGGCTGCTGGGACGATCGCAGCCAGCGGTCACGCGGCTGATCCAGGATCTGGAAGCCGATATCGGTTATGCGCTTTTGCACCGAAGCGGTCCGCGCATCAGCCCGACCGTGCGCGGTCTGCTCTTTCACGCCGAGGTGGAACGCCATCTGGCGAGCCTTGCCCACATCCGCGAACGGGCGAACGCCATCGGTCTCGATGAGCCGCCGTCGCTGACAATCGCGGCCACGCCTTCACTTGCGGCCGGCGTTCTGCCGCAGGCGATCGCAGCCGTCGCGCCGGACCTGATACCGCGTCATCTCCATGTGCAGGCGCTGGCGGCCGAGAACGTCGTGCAGGCCGTGCTCGCCCGCTCGGCGGACTTCGGGATCTCAAGCCTGCCGCTGGAACATCCCGGCCTCGACGTGCACTGGATTGCCGAAGCGCCCTGTGTCGTTGCGCTCGCCGCCAACGACCCACTCGCCAGCAATGACGTGGTGCGTCTTTCCGATCTCGCCGAGCGCCGCATCATCACGCTCGCCAATCCCTATCGCCTTCGGCACCGCATCGACGAGGCTTTGGAACGGGCAGGCGTCGCGCTGCAACAGATGATCGACGTCAACGCCTCGCTGACGGCGCTCACCATGGTCCGGGCCGGACTGGGAGCGGCCATTGTCGAGCCGGCAACGGTCTGCGGCGTTCCGCTCGAGGGGATCGTGATGCGCGTCCTCGACCACACCATCCCCTTCCTGTTCGGCGTTATTTCGCCTGCCGCGATGCCGCTGACCCCGACGGTCGCCGCCGTCATCGATGCGGCGCGGGCGGTGGCCCTGGCGATGCCCGGGTGCCGGCTGCATGACGCAGGCGGCGTTGAAGCCTTGGCCGACACCGTCTATGGCGGTAGCCCGATGACCGAGGACGTACAGTCATGAGCGACCTCTCGGCGTTTCCGAACAGTCTCGAAGCGCTCGAGGCACGCCTGCGGCAGGACCTCGCCTGGCTGGAGCTGCCGGCCAAGTCCTGGGTTCCGCCCCGCGTCGTCGATGGCCAAGGGGTGGTCGACGTCGTGATCATCGGTGCGGGTATGGCCGGGCTCGTCGCCTCCGCCATGCTGAAGCGGCTCGGCGTCGCCAACCACGTCGTTCTCGACAAGGCGCCTGCCGGAAGCGAGGGGCCATGGGTCACCTTCGCCAGGATGCGAACCCTACGCTCTCCCAAGCAACTGACCGGGCCGGCGATGGGCCTGCCGGCGCTGACCTTCCGCGCCTATTACGAGGCGCTGCACGGCCGCGATGCCTGGGTCGCGCTCGACAGGGCGCCGCGTCAGACATGGATGGATTACCTGGTCTGGTACCGGCGTGTGCTTGACCTGCCGGTGCGCAATGGGGTCGCCGTCGAGGCCATTCGTCCGCGCGCCGACGGCCTGCTCGATGTCGTCTGCCGTCACGATGGCCGGACCGAAACCGCAATCGCGCGCCATGTGGTGCTGGCGACGGGCCGCGACGGCCTGGGCGGCCCCTTCGTGCCGCCGATCGCCGATGACGTCGATCGCAAGTTCTGGGCTCACACCGCCGACGAAATCGGTTTCGCCGCATTGCGCGGCAAACGGG
>NZ_JALBGX010000274.1:0-2024 GCF_023006465.1 Rhizobium sp. PRIMUS64
GGATATGCTGGTCGCCCAGCCATTCGGTATGGTCGAGCGACAATCCGCTGCGGCCTTCGATCGATGGATCAACCTGCTGCAGCGGCGAAGTTGATCTGAACTCGGCACGTGAATCCGAACGGCCGTCCAGACCGGCCGGTTCGCGGCCACTTGCCGGCTCAGGGGACAACCCCGACGCTGCGTTCGCCTCAACGACTTGCTGGTACTGCCGAAGCCGCTTGAAAGAGATAGTGTGTTTTCCCATGTCTTCGGTGAAGTCTTGGTAATCTTTTTTCAACGACCATTGCTGCTGATCACTGCCGTTGAGCCGGCTCGCTATGCTCTCCCTACCCTTGGTTTGCAGCCAATTACTAAACTTTCGTTGATTGCTGGCCAGTCTCCAGACGACTCTCCTCTGCGAAGTCGAGTCCGATCCGAGCTTGCTCAGCTCTTCGTTGGCCAAGGCATCAATCATGAGGGCGTCGTCGGGATAAGGATGATGCTGTTTCAACTGCGACTCAGCGCCTAGATACTGCCGCAGCCGATCGAGACTCACGTTTATTTTTACTTCAACGTTAATAGTAAATTCCCTAAAATCGTCCTTCAACGACCGTTGCTGCTCATCACTGCCAGTCAGGCGACTGCTTATGCTCCCCCGACCATTCTTTCGGAGCCAATTACCAAACCTCCGTTGATTGCTGGCCAGATTCAAGACGCCTTTCCTCTTGGAAGTCGACTCCGGTCCGAGCTTGCTCAGCTCTTCCTTGGTGAAGCTATCAATCATGCGGGTGTCGTCGGGATAAGGATGATGCTGTTTCAACTGCGACTCGGCGCCTAGATACTGCCGCAGCCGATTGAAACCCACGCTTATTTTTACTTCAACGTTAGTAGTAAATTCCCTAAAATCGTCCTTTAACGACCGTTGCTGCTCATCACTGCCAGTCAGGCGACTGCTTATGCTCCCCCGACCATTCTTTTGGAGCCAATTACTAAACCTCCGTTGATTTATCGCCATATTCTGGACAACTTTCCTCTTGGAAGTCGAGTCCGGTCCGAGCTTGCTCAGCTCTTCGTTGGCCAAGCCATCAATCATGAGGGCGTCGTCGGGATAAGGATTATGCTGTTTCAACTGGGACTCGGCGCCTAGATACTGCCGCAGCCGATCTAAACTCACGACCACTTTTCCCTCGGCCTCGGTAAATTTCCTAAAATCCTCCTGCAACGACTGTTGCTGCTGATCAGTACCCGTGAGTCGGCTGACTATGCTCCCCCTACCCTCCCTTTTGAGCCAATCGCTAAACTTTCGTTGACTACTGGCATTTTTCTGAGAAATCGAGACCGGTCCGAGCTTACTCCGCTCTTCCTTGGCCAAGGCATCAATGACGCGGGCGTCATCGGGATAGGGATCATGAATTCGGCGACCCATCAGGCGCGGCCCAGGTCCAACGGCTTGGAGTTCTTGCCCCTCAGGCGCGAGCCTCCTGAAATGAGACAGCGCTGAGTTAAGGCGGTTCTGATCGTCCTCACCGCTTGCCCAATAATCCGCGATATCAACGGCTAGTGAATCTGGATCGTTTAAAAACCGAGAAGCCATCGAATCTCTGTTTTCTGCTCGGAGCCAACGAGCGAACCTCCTAAGAATCCCTAAATTGTTCTCGACGGTAGCCTCGGGAACCCTTCCGTCCCCTCGGCCGATGCTACCGTCGGGTAGAATTTCGTAGTTTCGAACTGCTTCCGCGAACTGGTTGATGCGGGACTCGTCATCGGGATGCATGTCCCGGTCGGCGGGGCGACCACGCTTTCGAACCTTAGTTGAGACCACGTGAGTCTCCGTTGCGGCATCGACGTCTTGCTGCCCCGAACCCCTCTCCGGCGCCAGCGACTGCGGCGTCACTCGCATCGAACCGCCCACGGATCTGCGACGCGGCACACGGTCGCCGGCGTCACTGTCGTGCGAACCGAGGCGCAAGTCGCTCGGATCCTGTTCCAGGTCTCGGCTCTCTGAATAGTAGTCGTCGATCCAGGCGTCCGTATCGAAAGCTCCG
>NZ_JALBGX010000275.1:0-1949 GCF_023006465.1 Rhizobium sp. PRIMUS64
CGTGCGGGAGGCGCCGAAACGATCGGCAAGCTGCTGTTCGTCCAACGCTGCGCCCGCCGCCAGCGTGCCGGCGGCGATCTCGTCGGTCAGGGCGTTGCGAATGCGATCGGAGAGCAAGCCGCGATCATCGCCGTCATCCTCGGTTTCGAAACCATTCGCCATTCCGTCATCTCCGATCTGTTTCAGGCATCGGCCCCAAGCGCCCGCGTATGCGATTGCGTGCCCCTTCTGCGTATACACTTTTGGCATCACGAAGGTGTTACGTATTCAATAATTGACGTTATGTCGGATGGGAATACATAAATCTCCAGAAAGCAGCCTTCTGCATACAAGAAGCCGCTTCAAATACCGAGTTTGACGAAGGGAGCGCGCAACCCGACGAAGGCCAGTGCCTCGCGCCCGGCTAGCGAACCGTTCCGACACGGCATCACAGGCCAACCGATTTTGACTTGGCTTCCGTTCTTCGGTCCCGAGCCGACATGCTTTCGATCCTTCAATTCCTGGACGCACAAGGAACCAGATCATGATGATGAACAGACGGACTTTCTCGGCCGCCCTTGTTGCCGGCGCTGCCGCTTCTCTGCTTGCCACACGCGGCATGGCCGCGACATCCGCTCCCATAAAGGCGCGCAACGTCGTGCTGGCGCACGGGCTGTTTGCCGACGGCTCGTGCTGGACCGAGGTGATCGCGCGCCTGCAGGTGGCCGGGCTCAATGCCACGGCGGTGCAGAACCCGCTGACGACGCTGCCGGAGGCTGTCGCTGCCGTGAAGCGGGTGCTCGACCGACAGGATGGCCCGACGGTTCTCGTTGGGCATTCATTTTCCGGCATGATGGTTACCGAGGCCGGCGTGCACCCGGATGTTTCGGCGCTCGTCTACGTGGCGGCGCGGGCACCGGATGCAGGTGAGGATTATACCGCTCTCGCTAAGACTTTCCCAACGCCGCCGGCTTCGGCCGGCATCGTCTTCGACGGTGACGAGGGTCGGCTGAGCGAGGAAGCCTTCCTGCGTGATTTCGCCGGCGACCTGCCGGAGACGAAGGCGAAAGTGCTCTATGCCGTGCAGCAACCGTTCCAGAAGGCGCTGCTGACCGGCAAGACGACGCAGGCCGCCTGGCGTTCGAAGCCGAGCTGGTATGCCGTCTCGACCGAGGACCGGACGATTAATCCCGATCTCGAACGCTTCATGGCCAAGCGCATGGGCGCGAAGACGATAGAGGTGAAGGCCAGCCATCTGTCGCTGATCTCCCACCCCGACGAGATCGTCCGATTGATCCTCGACGCGGCGGGGCAGAATAGGGACTGATGCCGAGGCCGGGAAGCGGCAGGGCCGCGGCGGCATCCCTAAGCGGCGAGGGGCCGCCGCTCCTCTCATATCGGTCGGCGCAGCGGCCTGAACGCTGCACGAAGCTCGGCGGAGAAGAGCTCCGGCTGCTCCCAGGCGGCGAAGTGGCCGCCCTTGTCGACCTTGTGGAAATAGATAAGGTTGCGATAGGCGCGACGGGCCCATGTCTCCGGGGCCTGGTAGCTCTCCCCAGGAAAGACGGTGATGGCGACCGGAAGCGCGATCTTGGAGGTCTTCTCCCCGGCCGCAAGGACGGGACTGCGCCCGCCGCCATATTCCCAGTAGATCCGGGCCGAGGAAGCGGCGCTGTTGGTCAACCAGTAAAGCGTGATGTCGTCGAGCACCTCGTCGGGAGACTTTTCGGGATCGCTGCTGTCGTAGGTCCAGTGCGTGAAGCCTGGATGACCGAGCGTCCATGCCGCAAGGCCGGCCGGGGAGTCCGATATGGCGTAGCCGATCGTCTGCGGCCTCGTGCCCATCATCGTGGCATAGGACCTGTTCCCCATCTTGGCTGCGGCGCTGAGGGCATCGAACGCCGCGCGTTCCTCGGTGGAGAGTCGCTTCGGCGCCGGCCCGCCCGCGGCGAGCACCGCGGCAACTTCGG
>NZ_JALBGX010000276.1:0-1829 GCF_023006465.1 Rhizobium sp. PRIMUS64
CGTTCTGCGACGGCGCTGCTCAAGGTCGGCGGCGGCAATTCCGCCGACAGGATCGTCCGGATGGCGGCGCGGGCGGCAAAGCCCTATTTCACAGCATCGCTGAAAGTGCGCGGCGACAATACGCTGGCCGGCACGAAGGTACTTGCCTTCGCCGGCATCGCCGATCCCGCGAAATTTTTCCGCACGGTTGAATCACGCGGCGGCGAGATCGTTGTCGCCAAGTCCTTCGGCGATCACGAGCACCTGACCGAGGAGGAGATCGACGACATTCTAACGACTGCCGAGCGTCAAGGTCTCTTGATCGTCACCACCTCCAAGGATTTCGTCCGCCTCTCCGGCCATCCCGGCAAGGCGGCGCAGCTCGCCGAAAAGAGCCGGGTGATTGAGGTCGACATGGTATTCGAGGATCACCTCGCCCCAAGCCTCATCATCGACCGGGCGATCGTCGCCTGCCGCGAACGGCGCCTGCGGGAGATCAAAACTGCGGCCAAGGCAGTTCCAGGAAAAGTGTGACGTGGTTTTCCCAGGCAAAGCGCGAAGCGGTTTTGCCGGGAATTGCGTAAAAAGCTGGAGCAGTTCTGTAATTCCAGGGAAGCTGAGAGGCTCTAGCGCCGCTGGTTTGGCAGCACGCCGGCGCGTTTGTCGGCCTCGATCGCCGAGATCACGTCGGCATAGGGCTCCTGCCGGGCAACACTCCAGTAGCGCAATTCATCGAGCGGGATCTGTTTTCCCGTCATCGCGCAGACGACATAGGAGCCGGGCGAGAGAATCTGGAAATCGCCATCGAGATACCGGATCTTCGCTTCGCGGTTTCCGTGTCCTTCGAACAAATTCATGCGCTCCGTTCCCTGCAGTCTGTCATTAAAGCATGTTGCGCAAAAGTGTGCCGCGGTTTTGCGATCACGACATGCGGAACACCAAAGACCTAAAGCGTGGCAAGCGAATCTGAAAGATCGCGACACGCTTTAGTCTGCCATACTCCCGAAAGGGTTGCTTTTCCAGCTTTTTTAGCTTCTGCCGAAAAGCCGCTCGATATCACTGAGCTTCAATTCGATATAGGTCGGCCGGCCGTGATTGCACTGGCCGGAGCCGGGCGTCACTTCCATTTCCCGCAGCAGCGCGTTCATTTCCTCCGGTCGCAGCCGCCGTCCGGAGCGCACCGAGCCGTGGCAGGCCATGGTCGCCGCCACATATTCGAGCTTGGCCGATAGGCCCGACGCCGTGTCCCATTCGGCAATCTCGTCGGCAAGCTGGCGGATCAGCCCATGCGCATCGACCTCGCCGAGCATTGCCGGCGTCTCGCGTACGGCAATCGCGCCTGGGCCGAAACGCTCGATCGCAAGGCCGAGTTCGGAAAGCTCGGCCGCATGCCGCATCAACCGGTCGCAATCCTCTTCCGGAATGTCGATGATTTCGGGGATGAGCAGCACCTGAGAGGCCAGCCGCTTGGAGTGCAGCGCTTTGCGCATTGCTTCGAAGACCAGCCGCTCATGCGCGGCATGCTGGTCGACGATGACGAGCCCGTCCTCGGTCTGGGCAACGATATAGTTGGCGTGGATCTGCGCCCGCGCCGCGCCGAGCGGATACCGTGCGTTTGGTTCGGGGGCTGCCGGCTGCGGCGAAAACTGCGGCTCGGCCCGTGCCGTCGGCATCGAAAGTCCGTCGAAGGACGCCTGCGGCCGCTCGCCGAAACCCGTTGTCGGTTGAAAGGGCCGGGAGGGCGATGTCTCGGCCGACCATCCGCCCTGCGGCCGCTGGGTATTCGGCTGGAAGCCGGGGCGGAAGGAACGCAGCATGTCGCTCGCCCCGGTCGTTGCCGCTCGGCTGCC
>NZ_JALBGX010000277.1:0-1822 GCF_023006465.1 Rhizobium sp. PRIMUS64
GTAACTGGAGCAGATCTGGTGGCAGAAGGGATTCCTGTTTTTTGTGAATCATGATTCACTTCCTTTATGACGAAGCGCCGCCTCCCCATGGTCGAGCATGCCGATACGCTGTCGCTGAAGGCGCTGCGCGAATTGGTGACGGGACTTGTAGCGCGGGCCGATCGGGCAGAAATCCGGATCGAGAAGCTTGAGGCTGACAACCGAAAGCTTCGAGAAGAAAACGACCTGCTCAGGGTAGAGAACACGCGGCTGAAGGTCGACAACCAGCTTCTGCGCGATGAGATTGCGCGGCTTAAAAACCTGCCGCCGCGCCCACCCTTCAGGCCGTCGGGCATGGAACAGGCAACGAGTGACAAAACGGTTGCCGGCAGCCGAAAGCCTGCGCGGCGTCGCGGGCCGAAAGGCGACAAGGGCAGCGTCACGCGCGAAGAGGTGCTGCCTGCCAACGCACCACCCGGATCGCGCTTCAAGGGCTACAAGGATTGCGTGGTGCGGGATCTGGTCGTGCGGGCCGAAGTGGTGCGCTATCGCCGCGAATGCTGGGTGGCTCCGGATGGACGCACGATCGTCGCGCCGCTGCCTGCGGGGATAAAGGGCGGCTACGGCGCCAGTCTGCGTCGCTTCTGCCTGATGCTTCATAGCCATGGGCAGGTGACGACGCAGCGATTGACGACCTTGCTGAACGATGTCGGTGTCGAGATTTCCAAACGCCAGGTCATCCGGTTTTTGACAGAGCGGCTGGACGGCTTTCATGCCGAGGATGCTGCCGTGCTGCATGCGGGCCTGGTCTCGGCTCCCTTTGTCACGGTTGACGACACTGGCGCCCGTCATGCCAATCGCAATTTCCATACGACACAGATCGGAGGCGAACATTTCACTGCCTTCCGCACGGCGCCGTCGAAGTCGCGGCTGAACTTTCTGGCCCTGCTGCGCGGCAACTATCAGGACTATGTTCTCAACGATGCCGCCTTCACCTTTCTGCAAGACCGTCAGGTCGACCCCGCCCTTCTGGCGCGGTTGAACACACGCCAACCGCGGCGGTTTGCCAATCAGGTTCCGTTTCTCGAGTATCTGGCCGCCAATGGTATCGACATCTTCGACAAAGAAATAATCCGCCCGTTTGCCGAGGCCGGCATCTGGGGCGCCATCCGCCATCATGGTCTGGTCGGCAATGCGGTGATTGTCTCCGACGATGCCGGACAGTTCCGCGTCGGCACCCATGCGCTGTGCTGGGTCCACGCCGAACGGTTGCTGCACAAACTGATGCCGGCGACACCCGGCCAAGTACGGCATGTCGAAACCCTGCGGGATCTCATCTGGCGCTTTTACAAGGCCCTGAAAGCCTATCAGCGAAGACCTGATCCGCGTGCAGCCCGGAGCCTTCAGGCCCGGTTCGATCGGATTTTCTCGCTGCGCACCGGTTATGGCGACCTCGACAAACTGCTGTTTCGACTGAGACGCCGCAAGGCAGAACTGCTGCGGGTTCTCGAGCGGCCTGAAACCCCGCTCCATACCAATGCGTCGGAAAGAGATCTGCGCGGATTTGTCATCAAGCGAAAGATTTCCGGCGGCACGGTCAGTCGCAACGGTCGGCAGGCGCGTGACAGCATGCTCGGCCTGATGAAGACCTGCCAAAAGCTCGGCCTGTCGTTCTGGCACTATCTCGGCGATCGGCTGGGGATCAGTGACGAAGATCATGCTGTTGCACCCCTCGCCTCCCTGGTTGCAGCTCGCGCCTGAACGCTCTCGGCCCTTCGAGCACCCTGCTCGGCGTCAGACATGCTGAGTGTGTCGGCACGGCCACCAAATCAGCCCCGCTTAC
>NZ_JALBGX010000278.1:0-1818 GCF_023006465.1 Rhizobium sp. PRIMUS64
CAGGCCGAGCCCCCACGGACCGGCATGCAGGATATCGCGGGCAAACATCGGCAGCAGCGCGGTCGCGCCGCCGAGCAGCACCGCGAAGAGATCGAGCGAGATCGTGCCGAGCATCACCGGTCGGCTGCGGATGAAGGAGACGCCGGCAAAGACCGAGGCTAGTGTCACCGGCTCGCGCTTGGCAGGGCTCCATTGCATCCGGATCGAGATGACGTTGAAACTCGCAACGGCAAAAAGCAGCGCTGCTATAGCAAAGGGCGCGACGGGATGGAGGCCATAAAGCAGGCCGCCGAGCGATGGGCCGACGATCAGCGCCGTCTGCATCATCGAGGTCGATGTTGCGACAGCCTTCTGCAGCATCGAGGCCGGCACGATGTTCGGCAGCAGCGCCGCCATGGTCGGGCGCTCGAAGGCGACGACGGCGCCGAGCACCGTGACGGCGGCAAGGATGCCGGCCGGCGTCAGCCATTGCTGCCAGGTGGCGATCGCCAGCACCAGGGCCGTCACCGCCTCGATCAACTGGCAGACAAGCCCGATGCGCCGCCGGTCGAACCGGTCGGCGACATGACCGACGACGAAGGTCAGCACCGCCATCGGCAGGAACTGGCACAAGCCGACGAGGCCGAGCGCAAAGGCGCTGTGCGTCTGATCGTAGATCATCCATCCCATGGCAATGCCAATGGACTGGAAGGAGAGCGAGGAAAAAACGCGGGAGGCGGCGAAGTTCAGATAGCCGGGGTGGCGAAGAACGCTCCCCGGTCCTTGGGATATGTCCATTGCGATGTCACCGGCCGGCAGCGCGGGTCCGCCAGCCTTTATAGAGTTTTGAATGCCGGAACGGTGTTCTGCTCGAATGGATGGCTTGTCAATCGGAATGAGCTGCGCTCACCGGATTGCGTTAGGCCCCGGGCCTTTGCTCATACAAAATATGGATGAGGCGATATATCAGGTATCAATTTCCGATATGGAGCGGCTGGCCGTAGCCTCATTGCTGTCACCAAACCAAGAGGCTTTCGATGACCATCGACACCACGGCAAGTGCGCTGACCGCAGAGCAGCACGCAACGCTTGAAACCTTCTACGGCGCCTTCACGCGCAAAAATCCCGATCTTCTCGATGAGGCCGTCACATCGGGCTGGCAGGATATTCCGCTCGCCCCCGGCCAAGGTCCCGGGCCAGCCGGGCTGAAGCCGATCATCCTCGGCTTTATCGAATCCCTGCCGGATGTGGAGATCGTGGTCGACGAAGTGATCGGCTTCAACGACCGCGCCGGCGTTCGCGCCCGTATCGTCGGCACCCAACGCGGTGCGCTCTTCGGCATTCCGGCGACGAACCGCCGAATAGAGATCGCGCTCCATGAATTCCACCGCTTCGAAGGCGGCAGGATCTCCCACACCTGGCATCTCGAGGACTGGTTCGGCATGCTGCACCAGCTCGGCGCCTGGCCGCCGAAGACGGCGTCCCTTCATCCGGAGAGCGCGTGATGAAGGCCGCCCGCATCCATGCCTATGGCGCGATAGACGATATCCGGATCGAGGATGTGCCCGAGCCGGTACCCGGCCTTGACGACGTGCTCATCCGTGTCGAGGCGGCCGCCCTCAATCCAATGGATAACAAGCTGCTTGCCGGATATCTGAAGGACTTCTTCCCCCTCGCCTTCCCTTATACGCTCGGGACCGATCTCGCCGGAACGGTGGTTGCAACAGGCCCGCTCGTCGCCACCGTCAGGCCGGGTGACAGGGTGATCGCGCGCACCGATCCGGCAAGCGGCGGCGCCTTTGCCGAACTGGCGGCCGTGCCTGCCCGATTGGTCGTTCC
>NZ_JALBGX010000279.1:0-1774 GCF_023006465.1 Rhizobium sp. PRIMUS64
AGGCCACCGCGTCAAGGCAATCAGCCGCCGGCCGGAGAGCGATGGCGCAAAGCGGCTGGCTGCGGCAGGGGTCGAGGTCGTCGCCGGCAATCTCGATGACGGGGCATCCGTGGCGGCGGCAGCAGAGGGCGTCGACGCGATGTTCCTGATGGGCAACAGCTACGAAGCCGGAACGGACGCGGAAACCCGTCAGGGCATTGCCGCCGCCGATGCGGCAAAGGCCGCCGGCATCGGCCACCTGATCTATTCGTCCGTCGCCGATGCGCACAAGAAGACCGGCATACCGCATTTCGACAGCAAGTATCTCGTCGAGAAGCACATTGCAGGCCTCGGCATTCCCTACACGATCAGCGCGCCCGTCGCCTTCATGGAGAACACCGTGGCGCCGTGGGCGATCGACGGGCTGCGCCAAGGCGTCTATGCCGCAGCGCTGCCGCCCGCCCGCGTGCTGCAACAGGTCACCATCGATGACATCGGCGCTTTTGTCGCGACCTTGGCCGAGAGGCGCGAGCAGGTGTTCGGCAAGCGTTTCGATATTGCCGGCGACGAATTGTCCGGCGCGCAGCAGGCGAAGATCCTGTCCGAGGTGCTCGGCCGCCCAATCACTTACCGGGAATTGCCGATCGCGGCGATACGGCAGCAGAGCGAGGATACGGCGCTGATGTTCGAATGGTTCGACCGTACCGGCTACGACGCCGATATCGCCGCCCTGCGCCGCGACTTCCCCGATGTCGGCTGGCACAGCTACGCCGACTGGGCACGC
Source organism: Rhizobium sp. PRIMUS64 (assembly GCF_023006465.1). Classification (NCBI taxonomy): domain Bacteria; kingdom Pseudomonadati; phylum Pseudomonadota; class Alphaproteobacteria; order Hyphomicrobiales; family Rhizobiaceae; genus Rhizobium; species Rhizobium sp. PRIMUS64. Next base: position 764 of record NZ_JALBGX010000279.1, read on the forward strand.
GGTTTTGACTGGAGTGTGCTCGATAAGGCGGCTGGGTGAGTTCGCTGTGACACCGGTGATCTGACCGGTGTCACCGACAGGTGATGATGGCCTTGGCCACACTCTCCGTCATCCTTGAGCTATACACTTAAGCCGCGGATCAACGCCATGGCCGCTCACGGGTGCCGCGTGGATGCTCGGGTCAAGCCCGGGCATGACGGAGAGCAAAGGCATGTCCGAACTCTACATCGCAGAATTGAAGCGCGCTGGACTGGCAGATCGACCGTTCCACGCCGCATGGCGATTGTCCTGCTGTTCAAGATCGACGGGAGCCGTCGCTGCCAACGATACCTCACGCCTGAGCGGTCGGCCTAACAACGATGTCGCTGATATCGACATCGGCGGGTTGCTCGATGGCGAAGGCTATGGCGCGGGCGATGGCATCGGGTGAAATTGCCATCTCGTCCATGCGCTTTGCCATCTCGGCCTTGATCTCTGGGCTGGTCATGGAGCCGGTGAAATCGGTTCTTATAAATCCCGGCGAGATGTTGGTGACGCGCAGATGCGGGCCGGCCTCCAGCCGCAGGCCTTCGGCGATGGTGCGCATGGCGTTTTTCGTGCCGGCATAGACGGCCATGGTCGGCTTGATGATGAGGCCGGCGGTCGAGAGCGTGTTGACGAAGTGGCCGGAACCCTGCCGGCGGAACACCGGCAAGGCCGCGGCGATGCCATAGAGCGGCCCCTTGATGTTGACGTCGATCATCTCCTCCCAATCCTCGACCCGCAGTTCATCAAGAAGGGAGATCGGCCCGATGCCGGCATTGTTGATCATCACGTCGATCCTACCATAGTTGTTGCAGGCAAGCGCCACGAGAGCTGTGAGGTCCTCGCGCTTTTTTACGTCCATGGCGAGGCAGACGGCCTCGCCGCCGTTTTCGGTGATACGTCGCGCCAGGGCCTGCAGCCGGTCGGCGCGGCGGGCTCCAAGCACGAGCTTTGCGTCGCGCCCGGCCAGCAGCAGCGCCGTGGCTT
>NZ_JALBGX010000027.1:0-64649 GCF_023006465.1 Rhizobium sp. PRIMUS64
CTCCCACTCCATCCGCCGCCAAAAGCCGGATGGTCAGATGAAATCTGAGGGGGGTCAAAATTGGACGCCGATTACCCCGCCAAGGGGGTCAAATTTGCACGCCGAAACACACTCACACCGCGCCACTTGGCGTATTCAAAACCGCCGAGGCTCTAATCGCCGCCGGATGAAAATTCAGTGGCAGGTCACCTCTTCCATCCCTTGGTGTCCACCTATTTGGGTGGACACCTCATGCCAAAGCTCACTCAATTGCAGAAGGTGCGGAGAAAATCGCGCTTACGATCGTTCAGAAAACATTGCCTGTTTTTGGAGGCGCAGGCGGTGTTTGGCCGGGCCATTAACCAAGTACCGGTTTTGAGGCATTCTCTCACTCAACTCACCCAGCTTCACCGCCAAAACTGCATACGTTGGAACTCAACCACTGCCCAATATGGTCATTGATTTGCGGCACATTCAGAGCGCCAAGACAGCGCCCTTTTGCGTGACAGTTAAACTCAAACGGATGTCGGTGGCCGAGAACCCAGCCATCACTGCAAATTCCCCCGCCTCTATCCGCCAACGCCGCTCGGTCGTGTCGAAGAAGGCAAATGTTCGGGCGTCAAGTATGAAACGCAACCTTCGTTTCTCACCGGGTTCCAGGGCAATTTTCGAGAAGGCTTTCAGCTCTTTAACCGGTCTGGGTATAGATGCTTCAACATCGCCGACATAGATTTGCACCACTGCCGAACCTGGCCGCTCGCTGATGTTGGTCAATTCCAGTGTCACTGTCACCGCGCCGGCAGCGTCCGGTAGCCCTACCGTCAGGTCCGACATCGCAAAGCTTGAATAACCGAGACCATGACCGAACGGGAACAGCGGCTTAATGCCGTGGCGGTCGTAGTGCCGATAACCGACGAACACACCTTCGTCATATCGCACATGGCCGTCCTTACCTGGATAGACCGCGTCATCCTCGGTATGTGTGGGGTTGTCAGCCCAGCGCACGGGGAAGGTCTGTGCCAGTCGGCCCGAGGGCTCGGCCTTGCCGAGGAGCACATCGGCGATCGCGTTGCCAGCCTCCTGTCCGGGATACCAGCATTGCAGTACTGCACGAGCACCGGAAAGCCAGGGCATTTCCACCGGTCCACCGGTTTGTAGTACGACGATCGTGTTCGGATTGGCCGCAATTACCGCCTCAACAAGCTGGTTCTGCAGACCGGGAAGTGCAATACCGCGAAGATCGGAGCCCTCGGTATCCCAGTCGCCCGTTCTGCCCACGAAGACTACCGCATGATCAGCCTTTGCCGCGACGGCTGCTGCCTCGGCAATCTCCGCTTCGGCCGAAAATCTGCCTATTCCTACCCGAATTGCAGCGATATAGAGGTTGACGTGGTCGTGCCGGGCGTACTCGGCGACGACCTCGTATGTACGGCCGGCTTCGAGCGTGATTTCACCCACGACCTCTTCGCAGCCTTCTTCAAAGAATGTGGTACCACGTATCCAGGAAGCCCAAGCGTCCACCACAAGTCTGCCGTCCACATAGACCCGGCCAAGCCCGGCCGAGGTTAGTCCGACGCGATAGATGCCGGCTTCCGAGGCTGTGAAGATGGTGCGCATTCTAGCCGAAAAGCGAAGGGGATCGACAAAGCCCTCGGCCACGGGGGGCAACCATACACCAAGGCTCGACGGTTCCTCGACGACCTTCACCGGTTCGCCAGCTAGCTCCCTTCCTTGGAAAAACTCGAAGGTTGTGGGGTTTTCGATTAGCGGCTGAAACCGATAATTGTTGCAACCCTGAGCGTAGCACAGATTCTCCTCACCCAGCGCGTCCACCAGCCCCTGCCACGGACTGATGACATAGTGAGGGTTCAACTGCGCCGAGCCGCCTCCCATCACCTGCGCGACCTTAGCATTGGGTCCAATGATGGCGACCATACCTTGCTGAGCCAATGGCAGGACCCCGTCATTCTGTAGCAGAACTGCGCTTTCCGCTCCCGCGCGCCTGATCAATGCCCTATGTTCCGGTCGATCAATGGCGTACTCCTTAAACTCGCGATGATCGTTGATAGCGCCGGTGCGTTCCATCAAAGTCAGGATATTGCGCACACAGGCGCGGATCGTCTCGACACTAACCTCGCCGCCTTCGACCGCAGCCAGTAGCTTGGAGCCGCGATCGCGAGTCGGGCCCGGCATCTCCAGATCCAGCCCGGCATTCACGGTGGGTGCGGTCGAACGCGAGCCGAACCAGTCCGACATCACCACGCCGTTAAAACCCCAGTCACCGCGCAGAACCTCGTTCAACAGCCAATGGCTTTCCGCCGTGTAAGTACCGTTTAGCTTGTTATACGAAGACATCACGGCCCAGACCTTTGCCCGCTTCACCGCCGTCTCAAAGGGTATCAGGTAGACTTCGCGCAGCGTGCGTTCATCGATATCTGAAGAGATGGTTGTACGTTCAATCTCGGACTCGTTGCCGACGAAATGTTTTATCGTGGCACCGACTTTCGTGGACTGCAGACCTTCGATATAGCCGACTGCAAGTTCCGCCGTCAGGATCGGATCCTCAGAGAAGCACTCAAAGTTGCGGCCGTTTGTGACGCTACGCTGGATGTTAACGGTGGGGGCTAACGAGACGTGGGCACCTTTTGAAAGAACCTCGTCACCTAGGGCACTGCCGATTTCCTTGGCTAGATCCGGGTTCCAACTCGCTCCGATGGCGATGCCCACCGGGAAAGCCGCTGCAGTCACACCTCCGACAAAAGACCCCGCCCCGCGGGCGCCGTTGGGGCCGTCGGTCAAGCGCAATCTCCCTATCCCTAGGCGGTCGATGGGCGGTAAAGACCAGAACGTATCGCCGGAAAGTAGCGAGACCTGCTCCGCCAAGGTCATATTATCGAGTAATGCTTTCTTATCAATCATCTTCTCTGCTTCTTGAATCTCGATACTTACCTGTCCCAGATCGGCATCTCGAGATGCATATTGGGGAAGCTGGTGATCTCGGCGCCATGGAGCCGTCCATCCATAAAAAGGACGCCCGTTTGTTCATCAAGGCGTCGCGTCCCGCCGTCGCGAGGACGACGACATGTTCGAAGCCTTCACATAGCCGAGATGCGGTCACCGCTTTCCATTGAAAACAAGGGACATCGCGGCAATCGATTTCAGCAGTGAAAGTTGTGCCGGCTGCGGCAGCGCCGGTTCTGTTACGGAGTTATTCCTCCGCAAGTTTGTGAGACAGTTTGAACCTTAGCAAGCTTTATCAGACAATCTGTTGACAGACAACCTCGGTCGCGCAGCTTTCGTGTCGTCATTGATGATTCGATGCTTCCCTCGGAGGCGGATCCCGATTGATGAAGTTTCTTCGCCGCCTATGGACAAGGATCGACCACAATGGACAGGCTGTTGTCCCGTTTCCGGCTACAGAGTAATCATTTTCGTACTGTCTTTCATAATCAGCATTTGCGCGGTGGGGTTTTCGGGGCACTACGCCGCGGGTCTCCTACAAGGCCGCCTGGAAACCTCGAGCGAGGTGATGCAGGTGCTCTCGGGTTTCCGTGACGTCTCCGCCTCGTCCGTCTGCATCGCCCTCACGCCGTGCTTGAATCCTCCCTACATATGCAGGCATTCCCGGTTGATATCGATCCAGATTGTCTGAGAGCTACCAGTATTCGTTGATCCTGCCGTTATAGCTTTGCCTGCTCGTCTGCACAAATTTAGATATCGAGAGATCAAAAACGGGCGCCTGGAGGAGAGCCGTGGCAGTACCGCATTCGTACCGGCTGGTCGTGTCAGACAGCCGAAGACTTGCGGATTCTCTACCATCATGGATGGCCTCCGCTCAGAGAGGGATCGGAGGCTGTCACGTATTTTTTTCCGCTTTCGGCATGTTAAAGGATGCCAGGCGATCTTGCTGCCAATTATTTTTCTGGCTGCGAGCGACCGCTTTCTGCCGGCACTCAAATTCCCCTGGTGAAGCAGGGCTATCGCATATGAGCGATGATAGAGATGAGGAACTGATCGTCCCACCCTGCGTTCTTGATCTTTCGACGAATGGAGGCCTTATCTGGATGGGCTCGGATGAGGTTGAGGGCAATCTTTCGTAACAGAGCAATGTTTGCCGGTCCGTGATCCTTACGGTTTCTGGCGGCATCCTCGCGGAACTGGACGTCGAGCACCCAGTGCAGTTTGTTTTCGATCTGCCAATGAGTTCTGGTTACCTCGATCAGGGCGGCAGCCGACATGATGGTGGAGAGCAGGAAGTAGCGGACATGGCTGGTCAGACGGCCATCGGCATGACGGCTTGTGGCCTCGACGGATCCGATGGCCTGCAGGCCGGGGAAGTCGATGTCATTGACGGCGACGATGCAGGCACGGCGTCTTTCGCAGCGGTCATGGTCATTCTCGGCGGCGGTCTGGACGCCGAGTGGCTCGACGTCGTCCAGACGAGCAATCGTCTGTGCCAGGAGGCCGGGCTGATTGGCCTTCAACGCCAGGGCATAGTCGCCGCCGGCGGAAAGGATGGCATGAGCGGTATCGGCGCGGCAATGCAGGGCATCGGCGGTGACGATGGCACCTTCCAGCGACAAAAGCGCAAGCGCATCGAGCGCCCCTTGGACCTCGTTGCGGCCCGGCGCGGTCTGTTGGCCGATGACCAGGCCGCAACCGGCAGCCCAGACCTTGACGAGGGGCAGCGGCGGCGCCTCGTACCGCCTTGCCGTCGACCGCCACCACGCCTTCCATGCCCTTTGCAAAGGCTTCGGTAAAGCGGCTTCGAAGGCAACCTGATTGAGGCAGCGGAAAACGGTGGAGAAGGTGCCATGGCCGGCGATGCCATAGGGCAGCGGCACGATCGTCTTGAGCCACTTCTTTTTGGAAACGCCGAATCGGCCATGTCGGCGCAGCTTTCGGCGCCGCAAACGATCGCGGCAATGGCAATGAACAGGATCGACATCAGCGGATGACGTGTGTTGCGCCCCGAGGGTCGGGCAGATCTTTTAAAACAGGTGGCAAATCGATTCATCCGAACCTCCAAATTATCGGAGAGTTCTTGAGTCGATTTGCCTCAGCAAAACAACTCCTTACCATCCATGTGCGATTCTCCTGCCTGGTGAAGCTGTCTCGTCTGGTCGTCACTTCAATCGCCCGCAACCGGCGCCTTAAGGTAGTCGAGAAACGTCCGGAGAGCGGACGGCACCTGTCGATGCGAAACGTAGTATGCATGAAAACCCGGCCCGGTAGAGGTCCAGTCCGGCAGCACGACTTCGAGTGAACCGGCCGCAAGTTTGTCCTCGACCCGGGCCTGCAGGCAATAAAAGAGACCGCCTCCCTCCTCCGCCATGCGGATAGATAGTTCCGAATCTCCGAGCGTGAGAAGTCCCGGAACGTCGAGAGAAACCATGCGATCGCCGTCGCCAAGTTCCCATTTGCAGAGGTGATCTGTACCGGTTCGGATCCGGATGCACTCGTGCGTCAAGAGATCTTCCGGCCGCGCGGGCCGCCCTCGTTCGTTGAGATAGGCCGGAGAACCGACTACGATCCATTCGAGTTCGGATGTCAGACGCGACGCGATCATCCCCTCGGGAACCGTTCCCCCATAACGGATGCCCGCGTCAAAACCTTCGGCGACCATATCGATGAAGCGATCCTCGACGCTGACTTCGACCTCGACATCTGGGTAGCTCTTGCGAAAACTGTGCAGTCGAGGAGCGATCAGCAGCTCGGCGGCGTCACGCAGGGTGGTCACTCTCACTCTGCCCGTAGGCCCGCTCCTGAAACTGTCTAGGAGATCCATCGCAGCTTGAATGCCGAGGAAACGGGGCTCCAGTTCGGCAAGCAGCACTTCGCCGGCGGCGGTGAGACTGATGCTCCTGCTTGTCCGATGAAACAGACGGACGCCCAGACGGGCCTCCAAACCCCTGATCGAGTGGCTGAGGGCAGACCCGGAAACGCCGCGAAGCGCGGCGGCCTTTCGGAACCCCCCCGCACGCGCGATCGCGACGAAAGTTTCAAGGTCGGCCAGATCGGCCCGCGTTGATACCATGAGTTATGGATACTCGCACTTGTACTGAAAAAGATCGCCCTTGCCGGCGCCGACCTTGCTTCAGGCCGGCCGGCACCTTCAATCCTTATTTAACTGGCCCTGTATTTGGTATGTGATGGCCGAGGAAGCAGTCAAAAATTTGACCTAGTGATCCATGTTGGATCCTGCGAAGGACGGCGGAGATGGCCCGGTCGCTGAAAAACGAAAACGTCCGGGATTAGATCGTCATGCAATGAAGATCTTCGTGTCCACAGCCACGAGAGACGGCACCGGTTGGTTCCGCGAGGCGGTCTAACAGTCCCGGAGGTTCTAGTTCTGAGCTCTCGAAAACGCGGGCTACCAGTCCTGCCGGGTTGGATGGACGAAATGTCGTTGATCGTGATCTCCGGGGGCTGGTCTAGTGCATAGACCACGGCTTCAGCCATCGACGACGGCGGAATACCCTGCTTGTTGAGCTCTCCGGCGATCTTTCTGCCCGTCTCGTCATGAACCTTGTCGGCCCAGCCGGTATCGATCACGCCAGGGCTGATCATAGACACTTGGATCCCGCTACCCACGCCCACCTCCTTCCTGAGGCTTTCGGTAATACCGCGTATGAAGAACTTCGTGGCTCCGTAAACCCCTGCCGCCTCGCCGACATGAACGCCGGCGATAGAGCTCATATTCAGGATGCGGCCGGACCGGCGCTCCAACATCGACGGCAGCACCGCGGCGATCGCATGCAGATAGCCACGCAGATTGGTATCGATCATCTTGTTCCAATCGCCGACGGCGGCATCCTTCCAATAGGAAAAGAGCATGAGGCCGGCATTGTTGACCAATATATCGACCGGGCCGTACGTCGTTGTGGCGAACGCGACGAGGGCCTTGGTACTCTCAAAATCCGTGGCATCAGCAACCTTGTAGCTGGCAATACCTCCCGAACCGGTGATGTCTTCGACGATCTGACTGAGGCGTTCCTCATTGCGGCCGGCAAGGACGACGCGCGCACCTTTTTCCGCCAATCCTCTGGCGGTCGCCGCTCCAATGCCCGAGGAAGCCCCTGTGACGATGGCGACCTTGTTTTTCAGATGTGACATGACGTGCTCCTTCACTGCGGTTGGGTCAATTCGGCTTGCCGCGCGGCTTTGACGGGCTCGGGGGTCGTCCGGTTTTCCAACACCTGGCGCTTGGTTTCCTGATCTCCGCCGACGATATGGTCGATGCCGTTCATGAGAGCCTCGAACCCCTGCTGGGCGACGAGCGTCTTGTCGTTTTTTTGTTGGCCACCGAGCTTCGTACCGCCCATTCCAGCGTTCGCGTGGAAGTCGCTGTTGGTGGCGCCCGGAAGGAGTGCCGTCACCGTGACCCCGGTCGAGCGCAACTCCTCGCGCAGACGCGAACATATAACCAAATGCCTTCGACGGGCCGTAAACGGTTTCGTATGGCGTGGGCAGGGTCGCCGAAACCGAGGAGGTGATGAGAATCCTGCCGCGGCCGTTCTTGACCATATGTTGGACGACGCGTTTGGCCATATGGACGGTCCCGGTTACATTGATCGCAAGCAGGCGAAGCTCATCCTCGAGATCGTTATCGACAAAGGCGCCGCCAATACCGATACCGACGTTCAGAGCCGCGGCTTCCAAGGGGCGCCCCAGCCCGTGCGTAAAGGTCCAGAACCTCTCGACGCCATCGTACGTCGAGGCATCCGCTTTGAACGGATATGCTTCGGCATCAAGGCTTCGTAGCGCATCGGCGGCCTCGTTCACCTTGTCGCTTGAGCCTGAAATGGCGACATCGAATCCATTCTTGGCGAATTGTTTGGCAAGCTCGAAGCCTATTCCAGATGAGCCGCCCGTGATCATTGCGAGTGGTTTATTCCCTGTCATGATTTCACTCCTTTGGTTTGGTCAGCACCACGATCGTCTCGAGGCGCTGGTGACCAAATGCCCGTGGAGCCGATTGGTTACATGAGCAAAATTGATCGGGGCGGTGAGTGAAAATCATCCACCGATCTGGCAGGGACCAGGAGTGCGTTACCTTTTTGGTCCCGTCCGCGGTCGAACTGGCCAGGCATTCCCTACGTCACGAAGGCCCTTGAGTGAACACGGCTCATCGGTGCGTGCGATCCCGCTCACTTCAAGTAGCCGTCGCGCTACCCTATTCTTATAGTGCGATCGAACGGTCGTTCGCAGCCCGCGGATATGATCCGACGACCCAAGCGCCCGAGTAGCGTTGATGGACTTCTCTGCGCTGGTGCCATCGGCCGGCACGCTTCTCGGAGAAAAATTCCACGGCGACGGCTTGTCCGGCACACCTTCCAGCGGTGACGGTCCAATGACGGGAAAGACAAAAAATGAGCGAGAGAATGAACAGCGTCGTTGCTCCTGGCCGCGTTGCGGTCATCACGGGAGCTGCGAAGGGCATCGGCTTGGCAATCGCGAGGGCTCTCGCGGCCCGCGGCATGAAGCTCGCGCTGCTGGATCTCGACGCCGACGCACTTGAGGATGTTACTTCGACACTCGACACGGACATCCTGATCGTGAGCGGCGACGTATCAGATTTGTCGGCACTGACCAGGTTGCGGGACGAAACGATTTCGCGGTTTGGCGACGTGGCCGTTCTAGTAAACAACGCGGGCATAACGCAAGGAGCCGGCCCTTGGGACAATCCTGCAAAGTGGCGACGCCAGATCGATGTAAACTTCCGAGGTGTTCAGGCCGCGCAACACGTCTTCGTGCCCTACATGATCGAAGCCGGTCGCCAGTCGGCCGTTGTCAACCTCGGCTCCAAGGAAGGTATTACGACTCCTCCAGGTAACGCCGCATATTCGGTGGCGAAGGCAGCTGTCAAAGTCCTGACCGAACAGCTGTCGCACGAGCTTCTGAAGGAGACGGGAGGTCGTGTTTCGGCTCATCTCCTCGTCCCTGGCTACACGTGGACACCCATGAACATCGCACTCAAGCCGCAGGGCATTGCGAAACCCGATGAGGCATGGACCGCAGAGCAACTGGTGGAATACTTCCTGGTCCGTCTGCTCGACGAGAATTTTTACATCATCTGTCCGGATAACGCGGTTACGTCTGCGATCGATGCCAGAAGGATCCGCTGGGCGGCCGACGACATGATCCTGAACCGGCCGGCGCTTTCACGCTGGCACCCCGACTGGATGGATAAATTCGCAGCCTGGTTGAAGGCAGGTCACTGACGGTGGAATGTTTGTAGAGGAGAGTAATCCAATGCCCAGACCCTATGTAATCTGTCACATGATGTCGCCGCTGGATGGCCGATTGATCGTCAATGATTGGGCCGAGGCAACCGGCCATTCGGTCGATGAGCTCGTGAAGATCTATGACGGCCTGCATGAGAAGATCGGTGCCGACGCCTGGCTTTCGGGAAGAGCGACGGGAGAAGAGTTCGCGGACGCCGTCGACCGCCCCTATCAAGCAACCGGCACAGCCGCGCGACCGATCCATATCGCCAACCCGGACGCCGGCGAGTTCGCTGTCATCGTGGATAAGGACGGTCGGCTACGCTGGGACAAGAGCGACATTGACGGAGCTCACCTTGTGGTCCTGACAGGATCTGACGTGGATGATGCTTACCTGGCGGGCCTCACCCAGGCTGGCGTTTCCTATATCGTCTCGGAGAAAGATGGCGTCGATCTGAAAAACGCGCTTGACCTTCTTGGAACCGAGTTCGGTGTGAAGCGCTTGATGCTGGAAGGCGGGGCGCAAACCAATGGCCATTTCTTGAAGGCGGGTCTTGTTGACGAGGTCAGCCTGGTCATCTTCCCTGCGATCGGAGGCAAGTCGAATACACCGGCCATATTCGAGGGCGGCGAGGATGGGCTTGCCGGCAGGGCGAGGCTCACGTTTATCAGCGCCGAAGCCGCTGGCCTCGGCTCCGTGCATCTGAGATATCGCGTTGGACGTCCATAAGAGACGTCCATAGGAGAAGATTGTGGAAGGGCTCCCTCCTGCCGTCGTCGAAATGATCGTCGAGGAGCAGGGCGCGATACTCCTGAGCAAGCAACCTTGTTTCGAGATCATCGCGCAGCGCAGAGAGCCGGAAGAACTGGCGTAGTCTGCCCGTGGTGTCTCTCCGATTAGGCGGTGTGATGAACGGTATGTGACGCCGACATTAATGCCCGCGGCGGTGACCGCGATATGAGCGTCAAGGCGTTGCTCGAGTGCAGCTCGACAAACAAACAAGGTGAGACGCGTATTGCCGCACGTAACGATGCTCCCCACAAAAATGTCGGGCCTACTACACCTGCTGTCAGGTTTGTCAGGTGCGCGCCATGGTGCTGTTCCGCCCGACTTCCTACCGCGCTCTCGTGGAAGTCCTTGAAGCATAGGCACAAGATTCCTTCTGAGGCTCGATCCGGCCAGAGTGGCATGAGTCTTGAAACTTTCTCGTCGCGCGGCGGCAGCTGTCTTCTCCCGAGAAAGCGCGCGAGTCAAAGTCGAATTGCAGGTGAACGCATGGTGACGCAGTAGAACTTTGTGGATGCGGTTCGACCCGGGGAGAACAAAACTCCGGGCAGAGGTTTGGGAGGGTTGTTTGTCTGTGTCTGACAAAATTGCGATCTTCGGTATGGCGAGCGTTTTTTCGGTCACCCATGCGCTATTCGCAGTCGCTCAAGAGGCCAGGGCCGTGACTAACCCCCTGGCCTATATGCTGCAACCTATCACAAAATCCCAGGGGATGCTGAAAACCTTCGAACAAAGCCGGGAGACATTTCCGGGCGAGGTTCTGCTCGATATGAACGCTACCTATCTCGACCGACAGATCTACAATCCGGCCACGGCGCGCTACGACCACGTTAAACTGCGCGGCTATCAAGACGCCCGCCAGACCGGCTTATCCGGTGCCGACACGCCATTGGTTGGACCGACCATCGATCTACGGCCCGGTCAGACGGTGCGGGTAACGCTTCACAACCTGTTCCCTCAGGATTCCACCTGCGGCATCGGCGGTGGCAGTGCCAATACCCCCCATTGCTTCAACGGTACCAACCTGCATTCGCACGGTCTCTGGGTAAATCCGTCTGGCAATGGCGATAATGTGCTGATCTCAATCCGTCCCGGCGTTTCGTTCCAATATGAATACAACATCGCCGTTGAGCATCCCGCCGGCACCTTCTGGTATCACCCACACCTACACGGATCAACCGCATTGCAGGTGTCGAGTGGCATGTCCGGGGCGTTGATCATCCGTGGCGATCGCATGCCGACACCGACCGAGACTGGCGATATAGACCGCCTATTGAAGCAGCCGGGCGGCTCCGATATCGCCGAACGGGTTTTGGTGCTACAGCAGATTCAATATGCTTGCACCGATAACAATGGCGACATCACTTATGATTGCCAGCCAGGACAGGTGGGCGGCATCGAAAGCTACGATCAGTTCGGACCTGGCAGTTGGCCGGCTTCGGGCCGCTTCACCAGCGTCAACGGCCAGGTGCTTGGTCAGTTGGCATCAGCGGAGGCTGGCTCGGTCGAGCGGTGGCGGATGATACACGCCGGGGTTCGCGACACCATCAATTTCGAAATCCGGCGCAAGACCGGGACGACCGCGTTCCGCACGCTTGCGGCAGCGGACACCGACAGATGGATCGACCAGAATTGCGGCAAGGATACTATTCCGTATGGGGTGGTGGCCCAGGACGGGCTGACAATGGCGCAGGTGCAGATGCGGCAGCAAGCGATCCTGCAACCGGGCTACCGCGTTGACGCGCTGGTGGTGTTGCCAGGAGCGGGTGACTACTGCATCATCGATGGCGCCGCACCGGCAGCGGCCAGCGTCAACCAGGAGGCTCCAAGCCGACGGCTTCTCGGCATAGTCACTGCAGTAGGCGGCCATGCCGTCAATGGCGAGATCGGCACCTATCTTCAGGATTGGCTGATTTCGGCGGCTGAGCGCACGATGTCACAGAATGTCGCCGGCAAGGTTATCGATGACCTCAAGAACGAGATGTCGCTCTCAAGCTTTATTCCCCATCCGGACATCGACGCGGGCGAGGTCACCGGCGAGCAGCAACTGGTGTTTAACATCGATGTGAAACAGCCGGGTGCCACCTTCTTCGAGGTTGACGGCAAACCTTATGATCCCAACCGCATCGACCGGACGTTGCCGCTGAGCGGAGTCGACGAATGGACGCTCCGCTCGGATTTCGTCAGCCACCCATTCCATATCCATGTCAATCCGTTTCAGATCATCAAAATTGTCGATGCGGCCGGCAACGATGTCAGCGCGCTTGGCGCCGATGACGACGGCGATCCGCAATATCCAGGCTTGAAAAATGTCTGGAAGGACACGCTGTGGATCAAGAATCCCGGCACCGATCCGTCGGCGCGCTACACGATCACCGTGCGGACGCACTACCAGCGCTATATCGGCGAGTTCGTTCTGCATTGCCACATCCTCGATCATGAGGACCAGGGCATGATGCAGAACATCAGGATCACCCTGCCGGACGGCCAGGGTGGCACCGTTTCCGGCCATCATTAGGGCGTCGATCGCCATTGGGAGGAACTATGAGCTTCACTGGCACTTGGAGTTATCGCAGCCTGATCAACAATCCCGATTTATCGGTTGATTTCAATGCACTGGAATTTGGCCAGGGAACGCTGGTGCTGACCGAGTTGGCTCGGCGCAAGGTCGGCGGAACCATTGGTGGGCCCGGGTGGTCGCTGGAATTGACCGGTACGGTGCGTCCGGGAGACCCTGTCGAGCTGCAATTCACTGGAAAGGGCGATGTGGCCGGCGAGACCTGGATCTACAGCTATCGCGGCTACATCGTGCCGAACTGGCCGAATGGCGTCGATCAAAGGGACGCCATTGTCGGTAGCATCGTCCGCGACGTCCCGCATTCGCATGGGGTCGCCGCAGCCGGCTACGTTGCCTCCTGGTATGCCGTGCGACAGTGATGCTCCAGCATTTGCCGCAGCTCGAAGACATTCGGATCAACATTCACCGGCCAGGGTCTAGGTCGACGGACCGATGCCTCACATTTGAACCGCGTGCTCTGGCGGTTCAGCGGGATGTGCTGCCCGAACTTGTCGAACACGATCGTCGCCAGCAACTGAGGGCCGATGAAGCCGCGCGGGCGTCGCATGGAACGGTGCGGGAGCCTGACTGATCGCCTCGCAATCGCGGCAGGTAAATTTCTCGCGCACCGTCTCGATCACCTTGAATCGGCGCGGGATATCCTCCAGCGTTTCCGTCACATCCTCGCCCAGCTTCGACAGCCGCGAGCCGCCACAGCAGGCACATGCCGTCGGCGCTTCGATGACGATGCGTGCGCGCTCGACGTCTTTGGGCCACGCCTTGCGCACTGGACGCTTGCGGGCGAAGGCGCGCACGGACTGCGTTCTGGCCGCGGCCTCTTGGACGCTCAGTTCGTCCTCGGCGGCCTACGCCACGAGCTCTTCGAGCTGCAAATTCCAACTGATCGATCAGCCGCTGCGTGCGCTCGCGGCGCGGCCCGTGCTTCTCGCGCTCCAGCTTGCCGGTCAGCAACTGCAAATGCACGTTGAGCGCCTCAATGCTCGACAGCCGCGCCTTCGCGTTGGCCGCGTCCGCCTCAGCTTGCAGCCGCGCAGCACGTTCGGCCAGCAGCGCCGGATGAGCGCTGGCAAGGTCCGATGGCAGGGTAAGCGGCGGCAATGTCATAACGACATTGAATCAGATTTCTCAACAATTTCAATGCAAAAATTGAGTCAAACCCGGCTGGGGCGCCAGGTTTCCTGCCGTGCGCGCCAGTCAATTCCCTCCAGCGACAACGCATGTTGATGCCCCTCCTGGTGAGGCTGAATGATTCTCAGATCGAGTTGATGAATGGTACGGTTGCGAAGGTCGCGAACCGCGTTGACGACCGCTGGGGAATTTTGGAACAAATATGCTCCGGTTGATTGCTGGTCGATGAGCAGGCGCTTCCGCCTGATTTGAACGTAAATCCAATTGACGGGAATATCGAGCCTGGCGGCAAGTTGTACGGCGCTGAGCAAACTAGGTTCGTGTGTCCATCTGTTGCGCTGTGCCTTTACCTAGATGCCCGCTGCAAGGCGGAGGCGTTGCACAGTGATTGGCAAAACCTTCTCCTCACAATTGGGCGAATGGTGTCCTTCGCGCGTCAGTATTTCAGGCTTCGACATATCCCTGTGTCGCAGACACGGGTATCAGCAAGGTCGATCCACCACGATGTTCAACCTCATACGACGGCGCGAAGTTGCCGCCTCTACGTCCCACCTCACGCATCACATTAAAGGGGCGTCCAAATAACGGATGGCTCGGATCCAGCACCTCGATCTTGTCCGGTGATGATTCGTCAGACTCACAAGCAGGGATATTTCTGTAGACCTTCGAGCAGATAACCGAGCTGCGCCGGTGTGATCACCACCGTGCCGTCAGCGGCTGACGGCCAGATGAAGCGGCCGCGCTCCAGCTTCTTCGTGAACAGACAAGCGCCCTGGCCGTCACGCTAGATAAACCTTCCTCGCTCCAATTTTTTCGTGAACAGGCAGGCCCCCTGGCCATCGTGCCAAACGACCTTGATCAGATCGCCGCGTTTGCCCCAAGGCGGCGCATCCTCGGATGCTTACTTTTGTCCGGAAAGTTTTGGCCGCATTGAACTCATCAAATAAGGATTTGCGCCGCGCGGACGAGCACGCGGCGCTTTTATTCGGCAGGGAAAGCAGCTTCGTCTAAGCCTTTGGCCATATTCGATGAATTCTTGCTCCACAATCTCTGACGGGCCAGCGCCGGCAGGGCAGAGGAGATTAATCCTTCAAGAGGCTTTTGTTCTCAGTCGTCGGCACGTACTGGAAAGTGTCTTGTCCTTGCTCAATGGCCGGACCGGAGCCGCCTTCGTAAGCGAGGTTCCAGCTCGTGACTATCTCAGTGTTGTTGCCGTTGACCTGTGCGTAGCCGGTCCATCCGGTTGCGGAATTGCAGTTCTCCGTCGAATTGTTCCAGCCGACCGAAAATGCGATGAACGTCCCGTTTACCCTTCCTGTTAGCGGATAGGGCGAGTTCTGGCATCCGGTGCCCTGGGCTCTGTTTACATATTGGCCGGAGACATTTCCGAACGAGTCGACTTGAATGATCATCGTCGAGCCGGACTGGTTCTGCCAACTGCTGGAAGCCGATGCGATGCTTGAAAAATCCTTGAAGTTGCTTGCATCGAAAGCAAGAGCTGAGGTTGCTACAGCAAACACAAGTGCTGCAACTGCATTAGTACGGATCATGGTTTTTCCTCCTGATGTGCGCCGACCGTCGGCGATCGTACCGAAGGTTGCATATAAACTCGTAATAATCAATCAATCCGAGTAGCAATTTCCCGGGTTGAGAAAACCGAAAGACGGGCCGCGCGTTGCGTGGCGCGGCCCGAGAACGAGCATCAGGAGTGAAGACTTACACGATGCAAATTACGAACGGGATAGCGCAACGCTAATATTTGACCATCATTGGAACGGACAAACTGCATGGCCGCAACCCCGAGAGCTACCTCACGGACGTCCTAACCCAGATCAAAGATTAACCGGTAGATAGGCTTGAAGACCTGTTGCCGTGGAATATGCTTCCGACGGTCTCCACTGCGCAAAAGGCCGCCTGATGGCTCGTTCGATGCATATCTGCACGATCGAAGACGTGGCCACCATGACCGGCGAGAACCTCGAACTGCTCAGAGAGATCGTATCCATCCGAGCAGGGCCGCGGGATTTTGGGCGCCGCGCGTAGTAACGTCGGTTCATGGAGATCGGATCGAACTGCACGGAGATCGGGTGAGAATCGGCGCCGACGGTACGCCATCACATGACCGCGACAGACCCGATCATCCGCCAACACTTGCCGATCGTGCATGAGGCGATGCATCACGTCACCCATATGACCGTGCGCAACCGCGGCACCTTCGGCGGCAGCGTCGCGCATGCGGATCCAGCGACCGAGATGCCGATGATGACACGGTTCCTCGGTGGGACGGTCATCGCCTCCTCTCAGCGCGGCAGACGCGAAATACCTGCAGCCGATTTTTTTGTCGGATCGCTGGTCAACTCGTTGGAACCGGACGAGTTTGTAATTCGCGTCGAGCTCGACGCGATGAGACCGGATGCCGGATGGGGATTTGAGGAGTTTGCAAAACGCCACGGGGACTTCGCACTCGCTTGCTTTGCGACGACGCTGCATTGTGTAGATGGCAGGGCGTCTGACGTTCGCGTTGGCATGATGGGCGTTGGTGAAACCCCGCTGCGGCTTGAAGAGATCATCGAGGACGGATGTTTCCGAGCCGGCTCTCGATACGGTGGCGGATCGCCTGGCTGGAATCCTCACGCCCAACACGGATATCCATGCCTCTGCAGATTACCGCAGGCATCTCTCAGGCGTCCTTGCCAAACGGGCCCTTCGCGCCGCCTGGAGCCGCGCGAACCACGAAAGGCTTCAAGCAAGATGAGTGAGAAGACGATCACCGTCAGCGTCAACGAAGCGTATATGACGCGCACGATCGAAGCACGAACGCTGCTGAGCCACTTCCTGCGCCAGGATCCTTTGCCTGACCGGAACCCATGTCGGGTGCGAACATGGCGTTTGCGGTGCCTGCACCGTCATTCTCGATGGAAGGAGCGCACGCTCCTGTCTGATGCTTGCAGTGCAGGCAGACGGGAGCGAAATCGAAACCATGGCCAGGGAAGCGTCGATACTCGGACGAATCCAAGAAGCGTTCCGCCAGCATCATGGCCTGCAATGCGAATTTGTAGGCCCAGTTTCATCGTTGGCGATCATCGACCTTCTTCGCCACCATCCGCTGGAAACCGATGATAAGATCAGGGAAGCGCTCTCAGGAAACATCTGTCGTTGTACGGGCTATGAAAACATCGTCAACGCCGTCCGCGAACTGGCTAGCAAGAGAGGACCTTAAGATGAAGATGCATTTTCTCGAGGCCGGCCGCCTTCGTATGCGCCGGTCCATCTACGTCCCTGGGGCGCTGAAGGAAGAAGCGATTGAATTGCCGGTTCACGCCACCCTGATGCGCCATCCCCAAGGCAACGCGCTGTTCGATAGCGGATGCAATCCAGAGGCCGCCATCGATCCAGGCGCGCGATGGGGTGGGTTAAGCAAGGTTATGACCCCGATCTTTTCGCCAGAGCGGACGGTCGTTCATCAGTTGAAGACTCTTGCTCTCGATCCCGAGGACATAGATGTTGTGATCTGTTCACATCTGCATCCCGATCATTGCGGCTGCAACGCGTACTTTCGGCGCGCAACGATCCTCTGCCACGAAGCGGAGGCGCAGGCCGCCACGGCAAGCGGTGCAGAAAATCAAGGCTATCTTCGAGGAGAATGGGACCAGCCCCAGGGTTTCCAGACCTTCAATGCCGAGCATGACGTCTTTGGCGACGGGCGCATCGTCTTGCTGCCCATGCCGGGTCATACCCCCGGAATGACCGTCGCCCGTGTCGAGCTGGAAAAAGATGGTTCATTTATACTCGCTTCAGATGCTGCCCCGCTCCAGGCGAGCGTCGACACCGGTATCGCTCCGAGAAATACTTGGAACATCGAACTCGCCGCAGAGGCACTCGCTCGCCTGAAAGCTCTTCGGGAGCGGGGAGCTTCTATCATTTTCGGCCACGACGACGCGCAATGGCAAGAGTTGCGAAAGGGTGTGGAGTTCTACGAATGAGCCAGCAGGACCATTCCGTCGAGCTGCGGCCCAAACTTGTCGGCAAGCGGGACAAGCGCACCGAAGATCCACGTCTGCTGACGGGTGTTGGTCAGTATGTCGATGACATGGCGCCGCGGTATGTTGCATATCGCATTGCGACGCTCCGACCAGCCACATGCCCGAATCCTGAACATCGATGTCGGCGATGCGTTCTCGGTGCCCGGCGTCGTCGCGATCTATAACGCGAGCGACCTGGAAGGAGAGATCAAACCTGCCATACCGACCTCGCGTATGCCTGGTTATTACGCCACCCCCATATGGCCACTTGCACGCGGGAAAAGGTGGCCGTTCTATCGGATCGTGTCCCAGTACGTGGCGTAGGTGACGGTAGGGAGTAAAGCCGAGCGCCCGCGCGCTTCTCGTTGCGCTGTAGCGGGTGACCGGCTTTGCGGGCGGCCATCAGTGTTTTTCCGCTAGGGTCGGGTTGTTCAAGACCAACCTGACGGAAAGATCACCGATGACCAATGACATGATGAACGTGCGCTCCCTTGTTGAGAAGAGTGCCGATGCAGATTTGTTGCGTGAGATGATCGGTCTTGCTGCCGATCGGCTGATGGAGCTGGAAGTAGGCTCGGCTACGGGTGCAGACTTCGGTGTGAAGAACTCGATGCGGCTCGCACAACGCAATGGCTACCGTGACATCGGGAGACGCGGGCTGGCACCGTCGAGCTTCGCATTCCGAAGCTGCGCAAAGGCAGCTACTTTCCGAGCTTCCTTGAACCGCGCCGCATGGCAGAGAAAGCTCTGACGGCCGTTATCCAGGAAGCGCATATCCAGGGAATCTCGACTCGTTCTGTCGACGACTTGGTCAAGGCCATGGGTATGAGCGGCATCTCCAAAAGCCAGGTGAGCAGCCTAACATCGGGACGAACGCAATCTGCGGGGCGAAGGTGGCTGCGACGGCCATCCTCATCAGCGGCTGGAGATAGATCAGATAACCGCCCACGGTGACAAGGATGCCGATCTGGAGTAGCGGCTCGGAGATGCTGGTCCCAACGAAACTGCCCACCGGTTCCGCTTCCGCAAAGACGATCGACAGCTCAACCCCCTCGAGCGTGGATTCCGATGGCGGCGTCTCGGCCCGATGCAGAACGCGCGCCCCGAGCCAAAGCGTGCTTTTTTCGCCCACCCAGCTTCTTTAGAGGTTGGAGGTGAATTTATCGCGCCCTTCAACACTGCGACCGCGAGATAGAGGGAGACGAGAAAGAGAAGAGACCGGTATGACGCTTGCTCGGTCGCCTCATTGACGATCCGGCGCTGGAGTTCGAGAGGCGCCGCGCCGATAACGAAAAGAGCCAGGGACAGCCCTGCGACCAACGCCTGATGACGCCTTCCCATCAGCCAGATGAAGCCGAATAGTTCGGAGAGCATCGAATCCGTCGCGCCATTTGCGGGACGCGGCCGGACAATTAAATCCTGGAGGGCCAGATGTTCATCGCGCACTCACGGGTCAGAGAGAGCGCTCGACGCGCCCGGTTCGGGAGTCGTCGGATGGCCTCACCAGTAGGACGCTCACGACCGTCCCCACCATGAGGATCAGGATGACGAGGAGAAGCCTCGACACGACGGCGTCTGCGATGACCCTGACAAACATGACGGAAACTCCAGGGACGATTTCATAGTTTGAGAGAGCTCACCATGCGGTATCCAGGGTGATGTTGTTTACCACGCCGCCGACGCCGCGGATGCTTTCCGCCGCCACCCTGGCCGCCGAGCATTCCAGCTCCGTCTCGACCTCTCCCCTCAGGGTCACTGCCCCGTCGGAGACGGTCGCATTGACGATGGGGAACCTTATTTCGAACTCGGTTTCCAGGCGGCCACGAACGGCCGTCCCTAGGGCCTCGTCGCCGGAAGCAGTACACTGCCGTCGAACATCGAGAAGCGCTCGCATCAAGTCGTGACGGCTGATTATGCCGGCGAGTCTGCCGTTCGGTGTTTGATGTCGTGGGCCTGCAGGAGTTCTGCGAGCTGGCTCGCGGTTGCGCTCGGGGCGGCGCTGACGACGGGCGTCGACATCACGTCCTTGACGCGCCAGCTTCGGGCCTTCACATAGTCCGCCAGTGCATCTTCGCGGTCGCGCGTATGCGGTACCGCCCGTCTCGCCCAGGATGACGCCACCCGGCGCAGCAGGTCTCCCCGGTGACGATGCCGGTGAGCCGCCCTTCGCCATCGATGACGGGCACCGCGCCGATCTTGCTGGCGTTGACGATCTCGACGGCTTCCCTGACGTTGTGTCCCTCGTCGAGCGTCGTCACGGGGTCGTCATGATGTCTCTAGCAAGCATCGCGCTGTCTCCTTTTCGATCGGACAATTACGGAGCCAACTTGTTGAGCGCATTGACGTGGATCAAGGCAGACACGAAGCCGCGGGAGGCATCCTTCACGCGTCGTCGTCTCTGAAGCCTTCCGACGAAGTGCGGCGTCAGGCTCGCCCGCATTGCAACTTATTGAGGATCGAGGCGTTACGGTTCGGTCTCGTCCTCGCGCGGCGTACCAAATTCTTCCCGCGCCGTCGCAAGGAGTCTTATGCAGCAACCCGTCAAGCTGGTATCCGTCGGCACCGCCGTTCCGCCACATGTCATCGACCAGCGTGACGCGGCGCGAGCCTCGCACACCGCGTTCTCATCGCGATTTGGCGATTTCGAAAAGCTGGCAAGGGTGTTCGAAACCTCGGGAATTCGGCGCCGCTATGCCGTCCGGCCGATCGAGTGGTATCTCGAGACGTCGGGATGGCCCGAACGAAACCTCGCTCATATCGAGGGCGCTGGTGCAATGTTCGTCGCCGCCGCCAGCAAGGCTCTCGTGTCGGCGGGCATTGCAGCAGGCGATGTCGACACGATCGTAACCGTCTCCTCGACTGGTATTGCGACACCTAGTCTGGAAGCGAGGGTAAGCCGAGAACTGGGCTTCCGGGACGATGTCGAACGGGTTCCCGTGTTTGGCCTCGGCTGTGCCGGCGGAGTCTCTGGGCTTTCAATCGGGTCACGGCTGGCGGCATCCCGGCCAGGCTCAGTCGTGCTGGTGGTCGCCGTCGAGACCTGCACGTTGGCATTTCGCATGGACAAGCTTACGAAGGCGAACATCGTGGCGACCGCCCTCTTCGGCGACGGGGCCGCCGCCTGCGTGGTGCGTGCTAGTGAGACCGGTCTGGCCGAGGTCGAACTTGCAGGCCAGCATACGTGGCCCGACACGCTAGACATCATGGGATGGAGCGTCGATCCGGAGGGTCTGGGCGTGATCTTCGATCGTGCGATACCACCGTTCGCCGAAACTCATGTGCTGAAGGGCGTAACGTCCATACTCGCCCGATCAGATCTTGCTCCTGCCGACGTTGACCGGTTTGCGTGCCACCCCGGTGGATCAAAGGTTATCACCGCCTTGGAATCGGCGCTTAAACTAAGCCAGGGAACCCTCGACCAGGAACGTGAGGTTCTCTCGGACTATGGGAACATGTCCTCGCCAACCGCGCTGTTCGTACTCGAGAAGCTTCTTGCGCAAGGACTACCCAGGAGAACTGTCCTGACGGCGATGGGACCGGGCTTCACCCTTAGCTGCCTCTCGTTGACGGCTGCAGCATGACCCGGCGATCATTCTCCAGGACGTTTTAAGATCGCATCGTTTGCAGAACGAACAGGACTCGAAACACGTAGCTGACGCTGCAAAGGCTGCGATTGCCGTGGGACACCCCAAGTCGAAGGCGAGGTTGCCACCTCGCACTCGAATCCTTTCTCTTGCGTGCCGGCGTAGCTGCGGCAGTATGGCTGGTGGTAGTCGCTACCCAATCCGGTCCTCTGTCGCACTAGGAGGAGCGTGCCCAGCGCCAATTCTGGATTTCCGGCAAGTCTTCTCCACGCTCCCGCACGAACGCCCGGTGCTCGTCGAGCTTTGCATGCAAGGCTGCCGTCACATCTGGCACCTTTTCGGCGAGGCCGGGCACGCGCGCGATCGGTCGCGATGTCTATCTGCGTGTATCTGAACCATGCGATCCAGCCATGGCACTGAATGTGCATCGGCAAACAAAAGCGGATTTACAACCAACGTTGTCAGATACGTCTCCCCCAAGCGGGATTGATGTCTCGGGGGCCAGTGTCTCTCGATTACGCCTGTCATCGATCGCCGACCTCGGCAGGCCACAAGGAGTGGGAAACTTTGATCTCCTACGCACTTTGCTCATCGCTTCCCATTCCTAGCTGCATTGAAGCGTATCTGGGGCAGAGTGACTTCAAATAGGCGCTTCAGCGGAGTCCACCGACCGAGGCACTGGATGTTCGCAACCAACTGCCGCTTTTCCGGAAGATGATGAGTTAAGGTGGCAGGAAACGGAATAAGACTGGTTGACGAGAAGCCCGGGAAAAACAACAGAAACTGGTTCGAAAGTTCTTGTTCGTTCATCAGCGCTTTTTGTTGGATTGTGAGAGCACGGATCCTGCCAACTGCTTGGTAGCAGTGCTGTATTTCGTGCTCGATAGAACCTGCGAAGCCTTGTCCTCCATCGCAGCTCCTGTCTGCTTTGAGGTGCCCGCCTGCAAGGGCTCTGTTGCAAGATCGACTCCGACTATGTCCTGATGTACCCGGCGATCCGCCCCGGCAGCTACGTCCTCATTTCCGTGACCGACACCGGCACCGGAATGACGTCCGATGTGATGGAGAGGGCTTTCGACCGTTCTTCACCGCGAAACCGACGGGCTCGGGAACGGGGCTTGGGCTGAGCATGGTCTACGGTTTCGCAAAGCAATCCGCAGGGCACCTGCAGCTCTACAGCGAACTTGGCGAAGGGACGACGGTGCGCCTCTTTCTTCCACGCGCCGACGCCGGAAAGGATTCTCATCCGAACGAGCAGCGGGCTGAGGAAGCCCCGCCTCGGGGCACGGAAACTATCCTGGTGGTCGAGGACGACGCGAGAGTTCGCCGAGTGACGGTCAGCCGCCTGCAGACGCTTGCCTACTTCGTGATCGAAGCTACGAACGGGATCGACGCGGTGAAGGAGCTGGAGGCGGGGCATGACGTAGCGCTCCTGTTCAGTGATGTGGCCATGCCGGGAATGAACGACGACGAACTGGCCCGGAATGTCCGGGAGCGCTGGCCGAGGGTGAAAATTCTCCTGACGTCGGGCTTTTCTGAACCCCATGCCGCGGACAAGGAGATCGAAGCGGGCGCCGGCTGGCTGAAGAAGCCGTACACTGCATCGGAGATGTCGACACGTCTCAGGCTGCTGCTCGCCACGAGGCCTAATAGCGATTCTGCTCGACAGCAGGATTTCAATTTAGAAAAATCAAACCCAAACCTCAATCGCGCTGCCGTTGCGGGGACTCATATCTTTCTTCGCGGAAGATCCCAGCCTACGTCGCCACCCAAGGTCGCTCTCCAAGAACATCAATGGTCGCCTTGTGCTCGCGACGGAGGCTCTGCAACGGGTGGTGCGGAATTTCGTTCCGAAGACGAGATCTGCGCGCAAGTCGATCAAGGAAATTGGGCTCTATGCGAAGGGCGCTCAGCGGCGCCCTTGCTGCTGAGTGTGGGCAGAGCAGTAATGTCTAGCCAATCCCGATATTCGATCACCCGACCGTCAGTCGGTCGTCGAGAGTGCTGATCCCTGGAGCGGACCATGCAGCGCGCTCCGCCGCCTGCCGTTCCGACCAGGTCTTCACCTTGCCGGAGAGGATTACCTTTCTGCCTTGGACGTCGATTCTGATTGCATCGGCCTCAAGAGCGGCGTCGCGCTGGAAAGCATCCTCGATGCGTTTCTTGACATCCACCGCCGTAATATGCGGCTTCAGCTCCACTAGGTTGGACACCCCTACTACGCCGGCGAGATCCCGCACGGCGTCGTAGGCCGCGTTCTTTTGATATTGCCACTCGACCTCTCCCCGCAAGGTGATCCACCCTTTGAGGACCCGCACCTGCACCGAATCCTTTGGCACGGAAACGTTCCAGTCGAGCATTTTGACAGCTCGCCGGGCGATGTCGTCGTCGTCTGTTTCCTTCGGCCCGAAAATCCGGACCTCGATATCGGCAGCTATTCCGCGCACGCCCTTGACGCGACTAACCACGCGCTCTGCGGCTTCTTTCTCCGCGTAGGTGCGCACGTGACCAGTCAGTGTGACGATCCCGCTATCGACCGCGACGCCGATATCAGCCGCGTCGATGCTGGGCTCGAATTCCATTTCGTCGAGAATGTTCTGTCTGAGTTGAATGTCGTTCATGACAACCTCCTTCAGGTTTGCGACGTGCCGATCGTGACAGCGCCGCAGATTTTCGTCGTTGATCTTCATCAAGCACGAGAGCGACCTTGGAATTTCAGCGGACAGAACACGGTCTGCGGGCTGCTACTGGGTCTGCACGTCAGCGGCCACGAAGAGGCGGTGGCCGTTCCTCACGACGGTGATGAGAGCACGGGCATGCTCCTTCACGAGTATTGAGAGGAGTTGCCCGACGTCCGTCACCGGCTGCTGGTCGAGAGCGACGATAACGTCGTCCGGCTGCAGGCCGGCCTGTGCCGCGACCGAACCCTCGGCGACGACGACGACGCGGGCGCCGGGACCATCGGGAGAGTTCGCCATCTCGGCGTCGGCGAGAGGGCCGCGGGCGATATGAATGGTACGCGAAGCAGCCGGTTCGGCAACCGGTGCGTCGGACACCACGGGAAATGCTTCTATCCTTCGGCTCGCGCGGTCGATCTGGAAGGACGGCTTGGACTGCAACGGTAGCGATCCCACAAGCCTTCGAACGTCGGACGCGCCGCGCACCGTCCTTCCGTCGACCATCCGAATGACGTCGCCCGGCTGAATTCCTGCATTTGCCGCCGGTGAACCCGGAAGGACTTCGCTGACCAGCGCGCCCGCCCCTTCATCGACGCCGAACGCCTTTGCGAGACCGGGCGTCAGGTCCTGCGTTAAAATTCCCACCTCGCCGCGTACCAACTTGCCGGTCAGGATGAGCTGCCGCATCACGATGCCGACAGTCTCGGCTGGGACCGCAAAACCGATGCCGATGCTTCCTCCGGCGGGGCCGATGATCGCGCTATTGATCCCGACCACGACGCCGTCCTCGCTTACAAGCGCGCCGCCCGAATTGCCGGGATTGGTCGACGCGTCCGTCTGAATGAATCCTTCGTACCCCTCCGATCCCACGGCACGGCGCCCAAGCGCGCTTACGATGCCCATCGTCGCGGTCTGGCCCAGGCCGAAGGGATTCCCGATCGCCACGACGACGTCGCCGACGTGAAGCGAGGACGCGCTTCCAAACTCGGCTTGAACAAGATGATCAGGTGGAATTTGAACGACAGCGACATCCGTCTCGGGATCGGCGCCGACAAGTTTCGCTTGGAAGCGTCGGCCGTCGGAGAGCGCCACCTCGATTTTTGAGGCGCTTGCTATGACATGCTGGTTGGTGACGATGTAGCCGTGGACCTCGTCGATGACGACACCCGATCCGGCCGATTGGAAGCTGTGCTCTGCCGGCGCAGCGTCGTCAGGTAGTCCGAAGAACTTTCTGTAGAAGGGATCAGCAAGCGTTGCATCCGCGTCGTCGAGTTCCCTGCCCTGCACCGAGATGCTGACGACGCTCGGCACGACACGCTGGAGCATCGGCGCGAGCGACAGGCTGTCTGCAACGGCTGGAGCCGACAATAGGCTCTCACCTGCGATGAAGAGCGCCGCCAAGGCGAGCAACGAACGCGACATCTCTGATCTCCTTGCGGAAGCGCCGCCGGTTGTCGGCGGACGTCTTGACGAAGAAGCTTTTGTGTAGCGCAAGCAAAGCGCATTGATCCTTGTCAAGGGGAACATCGGCTACGGAACGATCACGGCGGCTCCAGAGACACGGCCTGCGCGCAGATCGTCGAGAGCCTCGTTCGCATGCTCGAGGGGGTAGACGCTGGTGAAGCATCTGACCCCTGCCGCCTTCCCGATCGAGAAGAATTCCGCCCCGTCGCTCCGCGTCAGGTTCGCCACCGAGACGACCCGCCGCTCGCCCCAGAGCAGACGATAGGGCATGCTCGGAATGTCTGACATGTCGATGCCGCCGCAGACCAACGAGGCCGGACGGAAGTTCACGCTTGATCTTGGCGCCGTCTGGACCGGGTTTTCCGGTGAAAGGCCGCCGGTGCCGCTCGACGCCGCCATCATCTTCGCGCCGGCCGGCGAGCTCGTGCCAATGGCGCTCGACGTGGTGCGGAAGGGCGGAACGGTTGCCGACCGGCAAAGATCTCGTCTTGAATCAGAGCGCCCGCGCGAAACGCGGGTGCGAGGTGAAATTAGATGTGGCGCTTGGATATAGGCCGCGTAGATATGGCATGTGGTGCTCCGATTGTGGGATGCGGGTTCGGCTCGAGCATCGACGGTCATTCCGTTCTGACTGCACTGCGTCCCGACACGGCCGTGACGGCAATGCCGTAGAAGACATGAGGAGAGCCATCGGGCATGGGGAACTCCTGGGGCTTTATAGAGCCGATTTCCCACCAGTCCGAATACTTTTGGAGAAGACCACGCGTGGAGCCGTTCGCTTTGTCGCGCCTCGCTGTCAGGAAATTCCTCGAACCTGCCTTCGACGACGATGCTCGTCCACCCGCCGGCGCTCGAACGCTGCTCGATGTGTAGGCAGACCTTGTCGTTCCCCGCATCCAGTCGAGCTTCTTGCCGGGCATGGTGAAGCTATAGGCGACGCCGTTGGAAAAGGCGAAATAGATCGCCGCCACGTAGAGCTGCCCATCCTTGCAGCATGCCAGATGACCGAAACGCTCGTTCTCCAGGATGCGGTAGCACTCACCGGGGTTGATCTCCGTCAGATTGATCGTCATGGCCGTGTCCTCCAGCTTCGATGAAGGCGCGATTATAGGAGCTTCATTGCGCCGCGGCCTTGACCAAGCGCAATGCGAACTCTCTCAGCGGCATGCATCATGACGGAAGTTAAACCTCAGGAGGCAAGCATGAAGCCGCAGTTCCATCTCCCGTTGTCGACCTATCCCGACGCGAGTTCCTTCGCCATAATCGACAATGCTATCGGCCTCGCTAGGCAGAATGACGCCCATCTCGTCGCCAGTATCCCACAAGTCCGGATCCCCCAGGTCCATCCGCCCTTTCCCACCGTTATCGATGTCGAGACATGGCGGGGACAAGCAGAACGGTATAGCCGGGACAGCGGGACTTCGCTGCGGGGACACATCGCCGACGCTATTTCGGAAACTGGCTTCGAGGTGCGAATCCACGGATTCGAGGTCAGGGAACCGTTCGTCTATGAACGCTTTTCTGAAATTGCCAAGTGCTACGACCTTTCCATCGTCGAAGCCTCGGAGCTCTCCCGGCAACTCTCCGAAACGCTGCTATTCGGAAGCGGCCGTCCGCTCGTGCTATTTCCAGCCACCAGCGTCTACTCTCGTGTGGACACGATCGCCGTCGCCTGGGACGGCAGCGCCACCGCAGCGCGCGCCCTTTCCAGCGCACGGGTCTTCATCGAACGCGCGATCAAGGTGCAGGTCATCTCGATCACCGACGACAAGGAGATCGACGAGGCGAACCGCGCCCTCCTGATCTCTTCGTTGAAGCATTCGGGACTCGACGTGGATGACGTATCGATCCAGGCAGGCGGCGAGACCGCGACAGGCGCCATCCAATCGGCCGCGCTGGAACGAAAGGCGGACCTTCTGGTCGCGGGCGGATTTGGCCATTCGCGGCTTCGTGAGTTCATCCTCGGCGGCGTCACTCGAGAACTTCTCGTCAAGGCCGAGCTACTAGTGCTTCTCGCCCATTAGAGGGCGCGAAGGGCGTTTAGAATGACCGCGACGTCGATGGCCTCCTAAAGCAATGCCCCGCCGACTGGCGGAAGGTATTGAAGCCGGTCTTCGAGCGTGATCGTGCCAGCCGGCGTGCCGTCAAACACTACCTTGACACGCATTGCGCTGCCTGACCCGTTAGGCGTCTCCTCCGACGCCGACGCGCACGCCATCGACGATTCCGGATCCCGCGGTCTCGGTCACCTCCGATGGGCGGCTCACTCCCAACCCACGTCTATGCGCCTCGTCCACCAGCGCGCGTCCGACCACATGGCCCGACGCCTGGTCCAGCGAGGCGGCCAGCCGCAGGATCCTGTTAGGATGCTCCGATCCCTCGATGTGGCCGACTTCGGGCTGTCCCGCGGTGAGCGTCCCCGTCTTGTCGAACACCGCCACGGTGGCCTGGACGAGTGCCTCGAGAGGTCCCGCACCCTTCACCAGAACGCCCTCCTTCGCAAGTGCGACGGGTACGGCCAGGATCAACGGACAGGGCGTGGCGACGACCAGCACGGCCACGATCCTTGACAGGTCTCCGGACATGAACGCCGAGACGCCTGCAATCGCTACCGTGGCGAACAAGAACCACACCGAGAACCGGTCGGCCAGTCGCATCAGCTTCGCCTTGGAGCGCCTCGATGCTTCCACGAGCCTCACTATTCCGGTATTCCGGCATAGGTGCTGTCTCGGCGCGACTTAGAACGCGGATTTCGATCACGTCCCCCTCGTTCGTAGCGCCACTTGAAATGTTGCCATCCCTCGCGATGCGCACCCTTAAAGGCTCTCCGGTCAGGACCGCCTGGTCGATCGTCGCGACTTCGCTGACGAGAGCCCCGTCGGCCGGTACGACGTCGCCCTTGCGTATCAGGAGCACGTCGCCGACCGCGATCTTCTCGATTGACCCCCTTGCTATGTAGATCAGCGCTTCGCCTGCCCGGCGCTGGCCGGGGCCAGATCTGAGACCGTGCGATGCAGATATTCGGCACAGGACCCCGCAGGACCATATTCATCTTCATTGTCTTCACGACTTCGAATCAAATCAACTGCTTAGCCTTGAAAGACGGCCTATTCTCCAAACGGAAGTTCAATTTCTTCGCCGTTTCTTTTTCCGCCCTCGGTCAGGACCGTGTTGAGCCGCTCGGCATCTTGTGCTGGCAGCATTCCCGCCCCGGTTCGAATACCTTCTCGCCATGTAGGCCCGCGCCTCCATGCTTCGTTGTAGACGAGCGCCAAGTCGGTAGATCGCCTTGTCTGCTGCAGCGCTTCGAAGAGCAGCGCAGCTTGTCGGATGTCCTTCTCACGCTTCGCCGGCCCCTGCCCGTCCGTGTTTCGGCGGCTGGCGACTATTAGCTTGTGGACGGCATACCGGGACGGATCAGGGACGACGACCGGAACACCGCTTCGGTGGAGCAGCATTGTCCTGACGGGTTCCCTTATGAGGAAGTCGAGAAAGCGCAGTGGATCCGCGCTGGCGCCACCAAGAGCGGGCATCTTCGCCGGCTGATCGATGTAGTCATCCGAACCACGGTTCGACGTCAGGAACTCAACCCTGTAGCCGTCGGCATTCTGAAACGCTGACGATACCGCGGCTCCCGATCGATGTGGAACTGGACGAAAGCTGGCGTCGACGCCCTGCAGCAACTCAAGGATCGGAGGCAGACTATCTTCGACCTCCCGACTGATGGCATAGTCCTGGGCGATGTCAGCATCGCCGGTCAGGATCGCAGCCATGGGAAGACGGACACCGAGCAGTCCTGAATAGCACTGAAAGGCCACCGTGCCTATGAGAATACCCCGGAGCCGAAAGAGACCGCCATCGGCAAGAGCCTCGACGATATCGCCCGACATGGCGTCAGGGGCGATCATCCCGCCTTCGCGGGTCAGGGTATTTACCAAGCGCCTGCGAGCGCGTAGATCGTCCTTGTCCCGCTTATGATCAGCTACGCGCTGTGCGATAACCGGATCATCAGCGGAACCGACGTAACGACGTTTCGTACCACCATGTCCATCCGGGATGTCGAAATACCAGTACTTGCGCCCCTTGATGTTTGCCGGGGTGAACCGACCCTCCGGAGGGAAATCGGCCGTCCAAGCGGCGTCGAGCGAGCGCTGACCGAGCTCAGCGAGCATCGTCTGATACATGAGGTCGATGGACTTCATAGCTCGACTCCAGGGTTATACTGTTTTTCAAAAACAGTATAACGGTCGTGAGGATAGGTCGCAAGATAGGATGCCGCCTCTATCGCCTTGAAAGGACACCTGCAACAAGCTTAAAAGGCAGGCAGCGCGTCACGCTCATCGTTCAAACCGCTCCAGCATTTTTCTCAACTGCGCGTTTTGCAACGTTAGCTTTCTGGCCAGCTGATCCCTGAGCATCCTGATCTCGTCATCGAGGCTCATCCCGTTTGCAGTTTGGATAAATTGGGGATCGTCTGCAATCGCCACCGCTTCCTTGCTGCGGCTCCTTTGCTCGCGCGGTGCGACTCGGCAATTCGCTTGAGCCTAGCGGCATCATTCGCAGCGGTGACGTCGAAACCAGTACCACCTGATATAGCGGGATCAGCGACCTCCACGATTTCGGCAACTTCGCCGTCGACCTTGTCGTGGACATCGCTTTCGGCTTCTTCGGAATGCACAGGCTTGAGGGAAATTGCACCGGGTTGACCGTGACGAGGTAGCTCCGCGCCTGCCGGCCGACCATCGCTATTCAGGCTGTCCTCGGCAGGCGTTTCAGTCGGACCAGAACTAGGCAACGCCTCCGGCGAAACCTTCTCGGTCGAGCCGCTTTCTCGCTTTTGTTCGCGTCCCGGTGAGACCAGTCGGGCAAGAAATTTCCAGGGAGACGCCATCTATCCGACCTCGCGTTTTATCCCGCAAGCAGGCAGTAAGTCTTCATTCCGGCAACAGCTCACCGTCGCCAAATTTTATCTCTTGATAAGCATGGAAATGCGGCCGGCGATTGACCAGCTGCTTTTATCAATCGAGCTTGAGCCGTTTGCGCAGATCGGCATTTTCAGCGCGAAGTTTTTCAGCCAGAAGCTTGCGCAGCCGCTGATTTTCCTCTTCTAACTGCAGGAGGTCCGCCATTTCATCGATCGCTGTCATCGGCGCGGCAGGCGCCGGCTGCACAGCCTTTGGAGCGCGGCGCACCGGTGCGCGTTTGGCACTCGCCGCAGCTTCGACCACCTTTGTCTTGCGCCCTCTCCTCTTCACACCACCGGCGCCGGCCAGAGCAGCTGCTGGCTCTGCCGTAGTGTCAGCTGACGCGGTTTCGAGTGCCGCGGCTTTCTTGGCCCTGGGTTTGCGCTGTTTCTTCGGCGTAATTGGCGTTTCGACAACGGCCGGCACATCGGCACTGGTTGCAGTATCAGTCTCGTCGGCCATGCTCGTCTCCTGTGTATCTGATGCAGTTGTCGACGGCTCAAGAGGCGGTGTCAACAACGACTCAGCCTGATCTGGTTTTGGTAGAGAAATTTCGCTGTTGGATTTGCCACTCTGAGAGCTATCCGACAGAAACGGCATTGCCTCTTTGTCTAGGTCGCGAGCGACGGATTTTAGGTCCACGTTGCCCCAGATCGAGTTCGACCTAGTATCGAGTTTTCGTCTGCCGCTTTTGTACTCGACGGCAAAACTGCGTTGCACTTTTTTCAATATAAAAGCCCTTGAAAAATTCACGGGATGATTTGGTGATAGGGTGGTGTATCCGAAATAACGATTACCGGACTGCCCGTCTATAGCCACGCTCGAATGTCCACCTCACCTTTCCAGGAGCAGAATTCGTGGCCAGTCGAATGGGGGATGAGACGGGTGAGGCTACATTGGCCCTGAACGAAGTCAAACCGTACTGATTCAAAAGTTGCACGTGGGCAACTTATCGGCGAGCTTCCTTGTTGTGCATCGCCGGAGTCTTAAAAGATTTTAACTGCCGAACCCTCAATCGAAGAAGCAATGCGCCTGTCAACCTTGTCTTTCTTTGCTCGCCTGCCGGGCCAGTTCCCTTCGATCCATTATGCGATCTTCCTGGCCCAAAACGTGAACTCCATAGCAACAAGCCGGCCGCTGGCCTCGAAAGCTCTCCCAGTACCAGCGACGTAGGAATGTCCTGGGCCGAGCGGATTGCGACTGACCGCTAGAGCCAATATCGGTGCGCCGGCGGAAGCTTCATGCGTGCGAGCCCTCATTCTTTTGGATGACTTTCCGCGCATCGTAAAAGCGTCATACTATCTTGGCGGGAAATTCGGAGAGGGGCATGCATTATCGCCAAAGGTCGGTGCTGTCTGCGGCACCTTGGCTGATCATCGGAGCTGCCGTAGTAGGCGCTTCGAGCGGTGTAACTGTTGCAGACTTCGAAAAGCCGGAACTGCTAATCGCCGCCCTGCTTGTCGGCCTTATCATCGGCATGTCCGTTGAGCAGTTCCTAACCAGGACGAGCAGACAGGCGTGGCGCGAGAGAAACAGGTCACGATCGGAGGAAAGGCGCTGGAACGAGCGCATCATACAGGAACCCAGGCTTCAGACGCCAGCTGCTGAGCCATTGCGTCCAGTCGACGCCACGGATCAACTGCGTATTGTGATGCGCTCCAATTTCACCATTCAGCCATTGTTGAACAAGAGCGAAGCCCGGGTGTTTCGGGAACTCGACAGCGTCGTGATCGGCTGCAATTCCACCTGGCAGGTGATGGCTCAGGTTTCGTTGGGCGAGATCCTTCGAAGTGCCGACCCAGACGCCTACAGTTGCATCAACTCCAAACGTGTCGACTTGCTCCTCGTCGACGGCAATTGCCAACCGAGGCACGTCATCGAATACCAGGGCGGAGCACACCACCAAGGCACCGCGGCCGCGCGTGATGCGGTAAAGAAGGAGGCGCTGCGACGCGCCGGGATCGGCTATTATGAGGTGGTGGCTGGCCAAACGACGCCGTCGGAACTCAGGCGATTGGTCGAGAAGCTGGTGGACAACCCGCGTGTCACTTAAAGCGATATCATCACAAACCTATGCACGGCCGAGCCTCTTCGACAGGAAGAAACGATTGTCTTGCCGCGATGTAATTGAGGCACACCCGGAATGATCTCCGATCTCCAGGCGGTTCGCGAAAATCTGTTTCCGGCCAGTCGCGCAGCGATCGAGGACTTGCAGGCGTTCCCTTGGCATCGTGATCGAACCAATCGAATCCAAGCCTACAAGGCGCATTCGTCGCAAGCCATCGTAATCGATGTACTGCCAGAACTTTGTCGCCATCCCGCAACGTTCCGGGCGATGAGCCTGATGGCCCTTGAAGGCACCCGGAATTGCCAGCGAGGCGCACAGGCCGGCTCCAGTCGCTCCGCCCAGATGTAGACGGCGACAATTGCCATGAGTGGCAGATGATGCGACGGCGCAAGCAAGGGCAACAGCATCAAGCCCCAACAGCTTGCAATGCACCAGAGACCGTGTGTCATCCCCCATGCCAGCACATTTTCATAGGCCGCCGGCGGAAAGGCGGCCAGGCTGGGGCGGCGATGACACCGGTTCAGGGCGACCTGCTTCCAGGGTGAAATCTGCCAGATAAACGCGATGATCAGGCACGCGACCAGAGGCAGGGCGGAACTGGTTGAAGCTAGGCGCAGCGTGATCGCGACGCCGAGGAGAGCAATACCCGCCACCATCCATGTACCGAGATAACTGACGACAAACAACAGCTCGGCCCACGGCCGCACGCGCCAGAAGCTGCGCTCGCGCACATGCCTCAGTGGAACAGAGAGCGTCGGCAGCATCATTGCCATCACCATCATCGCCCAGCTGACGATCAGCTGCAAAGGTGAGACGTAACTGAAGAAAAAGGCATAAGTCTTCGGTGAGGGAGTGGACCAGACGAAAGCAGCGGAACAGATCGTCGGCATGGAGGTGCTGTCGCCGCCGACAGCCAGGGGAATCCATGCCGAGCCGGCAGCCAGTGCGAGTGGCGCAAAACCGCGGCGCCACTCGCGCACCGCAGGAGAGGTGCTGCGCAAGACGCTCACTCGAATTGCCGATAGATGCTGATCCGGCCGATTTTGATATTCGCCGCATCCGGGATGTTTTCGAGCGGGACGAAACTTACCGGCAGGCGGGCGACATCAAATTCGCCGTCGAGGTGCATTTTATCGACAATGTCTGTGATTTCCAGCTTGTATGTGATGCCGTTTCCGGAATGTTTGCCTGCCGGATCGCTCGCCTGCGTCACGCCAAAGAGCGCGACACTGCCCGCCAGATATTTCTTGTTCCCGGCGGGATCGGCCCCCTCGGGCAGCCCGACATAGACCTGGAATATCACGGCGTCATGCACGCCGGTGACATTCTCGAGATTGAGAAACACGCGGTCGGGCGCCGTCGGGGCGATCCTGTTGGCGCTCAGGCTTTGGCTCACCCTGGCCCTCGCATCCGGCTCGACCTTGACAGAGCTGCGCATAGTGCCGCTGCCGGCGAGCGACATGCCGCTGTCGCTGGCCGCGACCAGTTCCACCTTGTTCTGTGTCGGCATGTCTAAACCTCTTGTGGCAGCAACGGAACTCCGCGCAATGCCCAGTCTCTCCATGCGTGCGGCGACGGTGACGATCGGTCCGGCCTCCGCGCCGGGTGTCAGGTCGTCGTATTCATAGCCCAGACTGGCCAAGTCCTGCATTTTCGTCGGAGTATAAACCCATTTGGTCTTATCTGGGTTCGGCATTGTAAATTCGCGCTCACCGATGCTCGCCGGCCCATCCAACCATTTGGAGTCTGTCGGATTTTGCCAATCCGTCGGCGAAGTAAAGGGTTTGCCTGTGGGAAATTTGTTCCAGCTCTCCCACAACCGATCGATATTGCAGTGATGTAGGTAAAAGATAGGGTCGAGCGCTGCCGCGGTCGGAGTCGACATCAGGCCCGGCAATGGGCGCCCGGCCTGAGGCGAACCTGGCGGAAACACCAGGGTTGGGTGACCACCACCAACCAGCACATGGATGATGTTGTGCGGATCCGATTCGATTCCGCCGCTTTCTTCGCCGCTCCAGCTGAAGCCCGTTTCAACGCCACCGAATCCGGCACTGCCCCCGCCGCCGGGTCCGGCAAATTCTGGATCCTGCATCGCATTCAGGTTGGTTTGCGAGCTGACGTCGAATGGTGTGCTGCTGCTGAGCACCCCCCACCGCTGTTCGACAAACAGCGGATTGTCTCCGGTGCCATCCGGCCAATTGGCCGTGCGGAATGCCGGCGGCAGGACGTCCTGATCGGTTCCGAAATAGTTCCAATAGGGCAAGGCCCAGCTGGCGCTTGGTCCGTTGAGCAGTTCGATCTCGTGCCGGAGCATATTTTCCAGAGCCAGGAGATACCCGCGATGCCAGGGCAGGAAATACCAGCTCTGGTGCTGACATTGGTCGAGATAGGTCGACGTGTCGGATGCATTGGGGTCCGCATCGGCACTGTCGGTGATCTGATAGAAATCCCAGAGCCCGCGCCACATCCCATGAATCGCCGCATAGAAGTTCCAGCTTGTCGGATCTTCCAGCTTGCGGGCCTTCATCGCCTTGACGCCCCTTGCATACCAGAGGATCGGGTCGGCCCAGTCACTTCCCAACTCAAAGATATTCTCCCGTTTGCGCATCGCACTGTCCTCTCAGGAAACGATCGAGAATTGCTGGCCGCAGACTGCACGCGACCACTCAGGCCGGCCGCATCAAACGCGCACCGCATAGAACGTGGCCGTATAACCCGCGGGTGACTGACCATTGGAGTGGGTCACTGTCCGAATAACCGTACCGACGATGGTGTCGATCTGGTCCACGCCGTTCGGCCAGCGGGGAACGGGATAGCCGAGATAGTCGTAGACCCATTCCTCGTTGTCGATCATGCCGCGCCCCTGCCATTTCAGCGTCGCCGGCGCGCCGTCCGTGGCAGCCCCGTCGAGGGAAAGAGACCAGCCGGTTCCGCCAAGAGAACCGCCGATCTTGCCGGGCGCAGGCTCGGACAAAATCAGCGTTCCCGCGCCAAAGCGCAAACTGTCGAAAGATGCGGAAAGGTCGGGGTTGTTCACCAGGCTTCGATAACTCCAGATGCCGGAAAAGCTTATCGCCATGATAGTCCTCCTTCGGTGAAGCATGCTCAAATCATGTGGCGAGCGGCAGAGGGTCCCCCCGCGTCAGGCGATGCCGACACCGTCGAATGACGCGTCGATCGCCGAAATCCGTCGCGCAAGCTGAGCGGATGGAGCGGTCCTGAACAAGGTGCGTGCCGCACTGACGACAGCCCGACGACTGTCACGGAATTGCGAGGTGCGCGAGAGCAGCTGCGTCACCGCGACATAGAAGACCGCGGCGACTTCGTCTGGCGTGAAGACCAGACTGCCGCCTTCCTCCGCCACCAGCATGAGATAAGCCGCCTTGTTATGGATACCGCTGTTGACATGCACCCCTCCCCAGTCGCCATTCTGAGTGACCGGCATGATCCGATACTGGTTCATATGTGCAGGCTGGCCCCGCGACGCGGGATCGGACATGTCGCGGATGGGACCGCCGCCTCGCGCGAACCCCTGCCCGAGCCTCCAGTCCCATTGGCGGGGATCGGGATTGCCTCTATTGGCGATCAGCATGCCGAAAATATCGGAATAGGATTCGTTGAGCGCTCCGGATTGCGCTGCATATTCGAGGCGTGAGGTATTGTCGGTCACGCCATGGAACATCTCGTGCCCGACGATATCGAGCGCGGCGGCCAGGGTGAGAAGCTGGTTGCCGTTGAGCACCTGGCCATAGACCATTTGGACGCCATTCCAATAGGCGTTGAACCACTGGTTTCCACCGGGGCTTTCGCGCATGACGACGCAATTGATGCTGGCGTTCATCGGGCCGCCGCGATTGTCGATATTATTCCTCAACACGACTTCACGGAGGAAATGCGCGACGGCCGCCGCATTTGCATGCGCGCTGACTGCGGCAGGCGGCCAGGCAGGTCCTATTTCGTCCCCCGGCAGCAGGGCATCGTTGACGTTCGGATCCCGAAAACGAAAGTCGAAGGTCTGGATATTGTTCACCGTGTCCTTCAGAACGGCGCGGGCACCAATTTTTTCGACATTTATGGTCCGTTGAACATTGCGGGCGTCGAAGGCGAGCTGCTCCTCGGCGGCCATTGTCGGGGTACGCGGTAATTCCGCAATCACCCTCCCGGTATTCGCATCCACCACGTAGTCGAAATAACGCGGCCTCAACGGACCGGATCCGGCACTCTCCGGCATCGTCACCTCGACGTCCTCGAAAATATATGCCAGATGCCATTTGTCCTTCTTGGCCTCGTAATAGAAACTGAGACGGGGCGCGACACCGGCGATCTTCTTCTTGAACTGGCCTTTCTTGTCGACCGCCGACGCCGCTCTGGTGGCCGAAATCTTCGCCACAGGCGGAACATTGGTCGGCTCCCCCAGCGCCGAATTCAGGCTCACGAGTTTGTTGTCGTCGTCCAGCTCCACGGTCACCAGCGACCCGTAGACAGGGATGTCGTGGAACGCCTGGCGAAATTTGACGGTACGGGTATGGGTCAGTGGAACCGTTTCTGTGCCGATAACCTTGAATTGAGAGTCAGCGTTTTCTGCAGACGGCGCAGTAAAGTCGGGGACGCTATTGCTTGTGAGCGCATGGCCGAGATATCGACGGGCCGCAGTCTCAGGGTCCACCACCT
This sequence comes from Rhizobium sp. PRIMUS64, assembly GCF_023006465.1. Classification (NCBI taxonomy): domain Bacteria; kingdom Pseudomonadati; phylum Pseudomonadota; class Alphaproteobacteria; order Hyphomicrobiales; family Rhizobiaceae; genus Rhizobium; species Rhizobium sp. PRIMUS64. The sequence goes on from NZ_JALBGX010000027.1 coordinate 37,151, forward strand.
GTGTGGCAGCAGGCTCAAACGCGAAGGTCGGGAGGTCAGACTGTTCTTTAGCGAGAGCGGCGAACATAGGAGCCGATCCGGCGTCCGATACGTGCATCGAAAAAGATTTCATCCCGTTTCCGGGCCTGTGTGACTCTGCCATGGCAAATCCCCATCCCCATAGAGGCAGCCGCGTCGCAGGCGGCACGCCGGCTATGCAGTGTTGCTTCGGTCAAATCCGATATCGCTCACACCCTTCTAAATCGTTCGCGGAGGTATCCATGCTCGTCGGCTCGCCATCTGTAGCGCACGTCCTGTTCGTTCTGCCCGCGTCTACGGTTCAACGCCAAAGTCACAAAAGCACAGCATGCTCCGCGAGTAGGGTCACGACATAGTCGCGTCCCCCTCCGAGAGAGGATCCGGAAGAACTGAAATGGTGTGGATGCCCTTATAACGATAGGTTTTATTAAAACACGAACGCAAGCAACCATCAAGAGCTTTATCGTTCATAGTACAATTATTTCATGCACTCATTATTACTTGTAGGGACGATGGATCCATAGGTGTGCAGGTGGCCGCATTAGGCCTTGCAGGGAGAAAACGCGCACCAGCCGCCTGGATGAGAATCTGCATTGGTCGGCAAGGCGGATTTAGGCTCAGAGGCGGGTCTGGGAGAGCAGGCAACTTGCGAGCACGAGCAGCTTGAGCATGATGGCGACGAGGAGATCTTGGCTATTTTTCCTGCGGCTTTGAATGTGTTTGCTAAGCGAGCAAGAGCGGGGGGACTGAACCGCGCCGGGTTTGCCGGAGACCGTTTGGTTTAAGTTATGCGGCCATAGCTGGTGCGTCCAGCATGGCGTAGTATCGTTCTTCTGCCTCTGCTGGCGGAATATTCCCAATGGGTTCCAGAAGACGGCGGTGGTTGAACCAGTCGATCCATTCGAGCGTGGCGAACTCCACGGCTTCGAAGTTGCGCCATGGGTCCTCGCCGATGGATGACCTCGGCCTTGTAAAGACCGTTGATCGTTTCGGCGAGAGCATTGTCGTAACTGTCGCCAACGCTTCCGACAGACGGCTCGTGCCCGCCTCCGCCAGCCGTTCGGAATAGCGAATGGACACATATTGCGAGCCGCGGTCGGAATGATGAACCAGCGCGCCACGTTTAACGGGCCGCCGATCATGAAGCGCCTGGTCGAGGGCATCGAGCACAAAGCCCGCATGGGCCGTTCGGCTTGCCCGCCAACCGACGATACGGCGGGCGAAGGCATCAATGACGAAGGCCACGTAAACGAAGCCCTGCCAGGTCGCGACATAGGTGAAATCGGATAACCACAGCATGTTCGGCGCTGGAGCGAAGAACTGTCGGTTCACCCGGTCGAGCGGACATGGAGCGGACTTGTCCGACACGGTGGTTTTGACTGGCTTGCCGCGAATGACGCCTTGAAGCCCCATCATTCTCATAAGCCGAGCGACGGTGCAGCGGGCGATGTCGTAACCTTCTCGCTGCAACTGCCGCCAGACTTTGCGCACGCCATAGACCTGGAAGTTCTCGTTGAACACCCGACGTATCTCGACTTTCATGGCAATATCATTCCGTTCGCGGGCCGATAGGCGGTCCACGTCCATGCGCTTGGCGATAACCTCATAATAGGTGGACGGGGCAATCGGCAGCAGTCTGCAGATCGGCTCGACCCCGAGCACCGAGCGGTGTTCGTCGATGAAGGAGATCATCGCTTCAGTGGGCGGTCGAGCTCCGCCTGGGCAAAATACGCCGAGGCTTTGCGTAGAATCTCATTCGCCTGACGAAGCTCGCGTTTCTCTCGCTCCAGAGCCTTCATCTTCTCCGCCACGTCACTCGGCAAACCTGCACGCTTGCCGCTGTCGACCTCGGCCTTCTTCACCCATTCATGGAGGGTATGCGCCGAGCAACCGATCTTGGCCGCTATCGATGATACCGCCGCCCAGCGGGGGGGGATGTTCGGCTTCATGCTCCGTCACCATCCGAACGGCGCGGGCACGAACTTCAGGAGAGAATTTGTTCGTCGTCTTGCTTGTCATAGACCCTACTTCTCACGAGTTGGGGGCTCCGGCAAACTCGGCGCGGTTCATTCTGACAAGACCTCCATACCTACGACCCGGCCCGTGAAGGGCTTGAGCCGCTAATCGAAAAGGTGTGGAGTTATTGCGAGGCCAACGGGATCGCCGCGAAGACTGTGACGCTCAAGTTGAAATATTCTGATTTCGCCCAGATCACCCGCAGCAAAACGGTTCCCACACCGCTGCCGGTAATCGCCGACCTGAAGGAGATCGTCAACCTTCTGCTGGTGCCGATCTTTCCGCCCCGAAAGGGCATTCGCTGTGTTCCGGCGTGCAAATTTGGCCTAAAGCTCGTCAATGCCAATGATTGTCGTGGTCGTGGTGCGCGCCGGTCAATGCGTTTTTGAAATAACGGTTATAGTATTCGAGGTCGACGTGATGCACCTGTATCCACACGCCGGGAACATGAATTGCATCGACATGCGCGGGGAAGCGACCATGGGTATCATATATGTACTCGCAAATGTCCGTCACGCACTCAATCACGTCGCTACTGTACTCGGCGGCCTCGGTTAGGTAACGATCGCCAAAGTCATCCTTGTAAATTCCCTTGAAAAGGGCCGCATCCTTGTAAATCCCCTGTGAACCAAACTTGGCCGAAACCACTTCGTCCACGGCTTCTCTCATGTTTTGATAGTTCGGGGGGGACTTCGCCTTGATAAGGTCGCGGTCTCCCAGTCGCAGACCAACCGGATGTGCCCTGAGGCTGCTGTATTTCGGCAGCGGCACCTGCCAGCGTAAAATGTCGAGCAGTCGCCATTTCGGCACAGCGAAATCGAAACCTAGCATCGGACCGTAGCTGTCCCGGAATTTTGGATCGCCGAGCAGTACCGGCGGGCTGATGGAGGCGTGAATATAGGCTCCTAGGCCCATGGCATCAGCGACCAACATGAGATTCTGGAGCAATAAATCTGCTTCGATCTGGGTCCGTAGGCTACCGATGACGCCGAGCGGCACCTTGATCTCTTCGTTGAGAAATCGATTCTTGACCCATTTTCCTACGCCGGCCCTAAGATAGAAATTACGATCGTCAACGATTGTTGGTCGGTGTCCTTCGGGCTGTGTCAAGAGATACATCAGGCCGTTAATATATTGATGTGACAGGTCTACGACGGGAAAAAGCACCGTCGTGCCGGGCAGGTTCGACAGCAAGCGATTGGAATCGAGATAGGCGGGGAATTCGCGGTTTGCCGTATCCAGTCTGCCATTGCTAATTTTCACTTTCGCTCGTTTGGCATGTGCGATTAGTGCCTCCGGTTCGAACGATAATGGTGGGGTGAACGGAACCCTGTCGATGAAGTATGTGCCGGTATCGTTGATGAGGAAGAAATATGTCCCTTGGGCATTGTCGGGGCTGCCGGCCGTTCGCCCTTCCATATGGACATTCGGCTTTGCCATTACGAACTCGCCGGTGACAGGATCCTCAAACGGCCTGTCCGGCATTGTAAGGCCGGTAAGGCCAGTCATGGCGATTAAAATTGCCTCTTCGAGGTCGGTAAGTGGCACCGGTTTTTGGGTGGATTGATAGGTCATGGTGCCTGCTTTGATCAGGGGAACACCTCGGCCGATCCGGTGCGTACGCCGTTGAAGAATCGTCTGGATTAATGGGCGCTCGAGCAATCGCTCAAAACCGGTTTTGTTTGTCTCCTCGCTGCTCATGTTTCCTCCCCAGCCTCCGAATGTGGCGTCGACGACCCAGCTTGGCCGTCTCAGTATTGGACGGCGCGCTCACGTACCCACAGCCGAATGGCCAGGGATAGCGAGATCACGGCCGCAAAAATGATCCCAAGAATATGAACCGGACCACTTCGCAAAAACAGGAAGGTGGTCGCGAATATTAGAAAAGTAAGCGTGCGTACAGCGATCTGGAAGCGCGCCGCGGGCGGGGTCCGGCTCGGCGCAAACCATAGAAGCAAAACATCCAAGCCCCACAGGATAACGAGCAGGAAATTTATGCTGGCAATGGGAATGCCCATCTGCACGAAGGTGTCCTTAAGCCCGTTGAATATTACGAATATGGCCCAATAAGCGTGAACAAGAAAAAGCAGATAAGCGAAGGTCCAGAACAAGTGTACGACGTTGGCCATGCGTTGGGAGAGCGTGCGGTAGGGATAGAGCGCCAAGCTCGGGAGAAGCATGAGACTTGTCACCCAGATAGTGGCTTTCGTGCGACCGAGATCGACGTCGTCCAGCGTCGTCTCCGGCCAGAGGAGCGCAAGAACCAGCAGTACGCCAAACGTCACGAACGCCAGCGAGAACTGCGGCAGAGTTATACTGTTCGGAGGCATGGCCTTCATGGGCTCGTTCCTGACGTTAGAGCATTTTCAAATAGTCAAGCAGCGCGGCAAGATCGTCCGGATTTCGTTTCGGGTCGTCATAGGCCCATGGATAGTCATGTCCCCTGTTCGAGTTGCCGATCTGAGTCGTATCGAACGTGAAGTAATTTCGATCGTCAGCGCTTTCCGGAGAGCGAAAGCCGACGTCGGCCGGATCGTAGGTGTTATCGCCCCGATAAAAGACATCTCTACGCTTCCTGAGATTAATCAGTTCAGCCAACGTCATGACACTGCCGTTATGGAGGTAGGGGGCACGCAGGAACATCCCGTCCAGCGGCGCGTTTACGTAGCCCCTAATGGATGTCTCCTCCTCTTGTCCACGCTGGGGCCAAATATCCTCTCGCTTAAAATGGAACGGGTGCTTGTCGGGGAAGAGCGCAAACATTTTTTCGGCGAGAGGTCCATAATGACGAAACCGCACGCGTTCCGGATCGGTGTTGAGCTCACCGGCCGGCACGACTTGGCCGGTCTTCTCGCCGTTGACCCAAGCCCCGGTCGAATCCCGATCGCCGTGGCAGGCGGCGCAATATTGCCCGTAGACTTTGCGCCCCTGCAGGATACGTGCAGGATCGATCGAGGCCGCATCTTCCGGGAACATGTCGGAATAGCGCAACGGACGCAACGTCTTCGTGAAATCGCTCGCTTTGCGGATATTGTCGGCAATTTCCGGCTTAGCCATATTAGTGACCGTGGCCCCGGCTGCGAGCGCCGCCAGCGAACTGCGGGCATATATGTCGCCGATCGACCCATCGAACTGGGCGCGCGCGCGATGATCCTCCGAAAAAACCGTGGCAATCTTCGTGTAGACGGGCATATCGTTGCCAGGCCGGTCGAGCACAGTGCGAACGAGAGTGCGAAACGGTTGGGTACGTGTTGGACCCGTCGGTGTTACGTCTGCATCGCGGGATCGGTAATTTCCGATCGGTTCGTCGAAGCGCGGCAATCCTGCCTCGATCCGAGCGCGAACCTGGCGAAGCCATAGCCCAATCAACAGGCGTTGTATCGAGCCCAGCGTTTCACCCGTCTTGGCTCTATACGAATCGCAAATGCTGTCGACGGTCAGACGATAGGGCCGTTCCATGTCCGTTTCGCCATCTCTTTGCGGCTTCACCCTGGTCAAGACCGCCGCCTGAAATGCATCGATCCAGGCGAAGAGATTGATCGATACGCTGCCTGGTCCGTAGACGACGACGCCCTTGCTCTCCTCACTTTTGCGAATTCGCGTGGTGTGGCAAAGAGCACAACTGAAGCCGACGAACGGGACAGGCGACGGCGCCGCGGAACCGGGGCGGTAGTTGCTGGTCGCAAAGCCGAGTGGCAAACCGTTATTGGCCTCCGGGTTGTCATACGGCAAGAACCCGAATTGCTTCACCCAATCGCCGGCATCCGCACCGGCCGGCTGAAAATGCTCGGGAAACAGGTCGGGCAGTACCAAAGCGACCGGTAGCGGCATGAGTTCCGTGCCGATGGTGCCATTTTCGAACGCATCCTTTGGATCCCGGATAGTTGGATGCACCCAGTCGCCTTCGAGCCTGATGAATATCCCCGTTGCAACAAGAGTGATGAGTACAAGCAGGTTGACGCTCACCAAGAGGAAGCGAAAGAGCCGGTATAATCTGTCGCGGGAAATTGGCATGGTGTGCCCCTCAAGACAGGATAGGCCGGAAAGGGGCGAATGCACTGGCAGTGCGCGGCAATACCGGGGCGAGTTGCGGACAGTGACGCAGGATGATGCTGGTCATACCGTTGTTCTCGATCCAATCGAGCCCCAGGGGCGAGTAGATTTCCGGCCGAAAGTCGACGGTGAGAAAACGGTCGCTCTGCAACCGTCGGGAGGCCATCAGAATAAACACGCGAAAAGCCGTATCGCTGAAGCCGAAACCGTCCGGCGGAGGCTCAGAATGCAGGCCGACCATGGTGTCCACCATGTCGATATTGCCATAGAGAACCTGCATTGCCCGCACCGTTTCTGGATCCGACGACAATTCCTCCCAGTTGCTTAAACGCGGCTTGTGCAACGCCTCGCGAAAGTCATTGAAGCGAGGAATTCCGCGGTGCCTATCCCTGACGATGTCGACGACGGAAAGATCGATAATCTCCTCCACGTCGCCTGACATCCGTTTAAACTGGCGTAACGCATTGGGGTAATTATGCAACGTGATTGCACCGGGATGTGCGATTCCGAGTGAATAGATGACATTGTGGAGCCGAAGGTGCCGCATTTTGGCATCGGTTCCCGCACCTTGAATGTCGGCGAAGCCCAATGTTTCTGTTCGCGCACCGGTCTCATAGTTGAAAAACTGATAATCGTCGGGAATGAGCGGATGGAGACGGTAGACCGAAACGAATTCCTCCGTCAGCGAGTACGGGATGCCGTGATGGTCGGGCACAGTCTGCGGAATGCCTTTGAGTTCGTGCGTGTCGAGCATCCAGATGCCGAGCTGCGTGAGCCAGTCCTTAGGCGCGCCGTACCAGTTCGCCGGCAGGCCGACTTTGATCGCCCGCGTCGCCAGAATAGCTGGCGTCCACTCAATGGTGTGAATCTTTGCGATCAGAGCCGATACAATCAATCGAGCGGTGTTGTAGATCCGGTCCGGCTCCCAGTCCGGATATTCGCGCATCAATGCTTCGGCGAGCACGTTGTGTTCACGAGCAAACAGCGTGTGCATCATACTGAGGCCCAGCCACCAGCTTTCGTTGAAGCCAGTGACGTTCATGCCGTTCAATTCGGTCGGCAGATAGAGATCCTCGGTGAGCTTAAGACGACCTCCGTCTCGCAGATCCAGCGCTTTTTCCGCTGTATTGCCGTAAACCTCTGAACCGTCCCACCACGGTGTCGTCATATTTTTGAAAATGGGGTAGCCGCCGGCAGCCATGCGGAAAACCTCATTGCCAGCAATGCGCATAAAAGCCTCCGGCTGACCGCCTGTGGTGCTCTTCCAGAGCTCTCCGTTCGGCATTCGCAATGCAATGTCGGTCTCCGCATTCCCGAGACTATGGCGCTTGTGGTTGACCCAGTCATGCACCTGGAACTGAATCCAGGCCGCGGCAAGCACATTTAGCGAGCGTGCCGGAATGAAAGCCTTTCGCGTCATCAGTTGGCGACTGACTTCGATTGGGTTCGGCTGCCCGAATAGCTCTGGCTTGTAGACCGCTCGCATCGTACGGCCGAACGTCGCTCCCTCCGCACCCATCCGCGGGTTTGAGAGATCGTTGTAGGTACCGTCGAATGTCCGCTGAGTGCGGACCGCCTCGGGAATTACTGGCGGCTGCGGGGTCGCCTGCGGTGGTGCATCCGGCAATTCGGTGTCAAACAAGTTCTTTGTGCGTAGCTCTTCCCGGAGAATGGAGATGTTAAGCAGGCTCATGCGCCAACCGAACCTATACCAGGGCACGTGTGCATTAATCGCCTTAAACAGGGCCGCGACAGCCCGGGCAATCACGATGTTGCGTAGCGGCTTCCGTTCCCGGAACCGTTGGTTCAAGCGATGCGCGGAGCTGGCCGTATAGGCTGCCTTGCGGACACGGTTGAGATTGCCCAGCGGGCGAAATGTCTCGGTCGTATTCCAAGGATTGAAGCCAAGCTGGTCGACAAGCCGCTCCATCGCCCTGCCAGGCGCCGCATCGATGTCCTGCGACGGAATGGTCAGCGTTGCGACCCCGATCGGCCTCGATGCGTCTTCCGTCCACTCGACCGCACCATCCTCGATTGGAGTAAGTTTCTCATCGACATAGCGCTGCAGCAGGAAATCGAACTCGACAGGGCCTTCGCGAAGCCGCTCGGCAATCTCACGATGTAGAAAGTCAGGGTCAGTTGCCGAGGCGGGCTTTGCCGCGGTCGTCTTGGCGCTTGGACGCAGCAGGAACCGAACTGGACCTGCTTCATTGCCCCAGAGAAGAGCGCCTCGGCTCCAATAGCCCTCTGTGGCTAGGCTGTCGACGACGCGCGCTCCCCTCAGGACGTTTCTGAGCATCCTGAGGGTTTCGGAAAAGCCGACTGCGAGGACGAGGCGCGGCAAAAGCAGCAGCTTCGAGCCGGACATCGCCTTGGCGAACGCCACGAATTGATAAGCGTTGCGGGCATGAGAAACCGGAAAATTCGTTGCGAGGAAATCGTGATATTCGTTCTCGGATACTTTAACGCGTAGCGCTATCCCACGCATATCCTTCTTGAAGTCGGCCTGACGGACACCGTTGGCGTTGGAAAGCCGCACGGTCACGTCGTATTGCTTGCCACGCTCAAAAAAACCGACTTCGAGATCTTCTGGAATATTAGGCAGAATCTGAAGTTTCGCATTGTCGACACCAAGTATACATTTCGCGTGAAACGCGCGACTTATGTCGCTTGCTCGGGCGTTCGCCCTATTGGCAAGTTGCACATCCATGATATCGCGTGCCAGCTCTGCAAAAAGCAATGCTTCCGCCTCAGGGTTTCCTCCCTCGTAATTTTCACGCCAGATATGGCCCGAAGACATGCACATCCCCCTGCACAAAAAGCATTGCTAAGAAAAACAAGAATGCGCGACTGGCCATTTTCAAACGCAGGCGTAGCTCCCCACACAATACGCAGGGCTGCGCAAGCTTATCGCCAGTCAGGATACTCGAATAAATTGCGAATTTGATGATAGCACCAATAATGGGAAAATAAAGTGCCATTAGCAAAGACCTTTTTCTCCCCATGACGGCATCGCAAGGGGCACTGGTTGGCCTAATGACTTCAACCAAAGGCGATCAGAGCGTCGGCGGCTTGAATACAGCCAATCGGAAATGCCAAGCGATCATCTTGCGCAGGGTTAGAGGCGGTTGCGGCAACTTCCCGACATAGTCAGCCGAGGTTTTGCGGCACAGCTCTGCCGCCTTTGCGCTCCAATCCGGAAATCTCTCTGCTTTTTCATTTGTCCGTCGGGAAGGTGCACCGATTTCGTGATAGCTGAATGACCGCAATTGACCCGTAGTTGCCGCATCCATCATGGATGCGACCGTTGCCTTCGAATATCCGATTCGGTCAGGGGCGAGTGGCACGCCGCTTACGATGAAACCTGTGAAGCAGAGACTTCGCTGCTCGTAGCGGGAGGCAACGCGCCGGAAGTGTTGCGGCCATTGGAGCACCTCTCGATGCAATAGCCGAAACAGTTCAGAGGCCGTCAGTTGCCGGAGCCATTCCCCCGGGGCGGGGCGGTCTTAGAGCTGACCGATGCCCGCATCAGTGCGAGAAAAAATGAAGAACGAAACGCCAAGCCTCGTTGCCAATCCCGTCCCGCGCTTCTTGCTGCTCGCCAATCGTCGCGATCGGCATTATGGTGCTAGCGCAGTTGCAACACTCTTCCACAAGCTTGGCGCAATTCCATGTTTCTATCCTTGTCGAGGTTGCCTTGCAAAGGAAAACCGCTTTTATGGACGCCTAAATAAAAAGGACGCCTGCAATGAACGAACCGCTCAGAAACCTCCTCGAAGCCGCCAGAAAAGTGCAGTTGTCGAAGAGTGACATTGAAGTCCAGCGTCGCAGCTTTGCATACGGCAACACTCATTTCGAAAATGAGATGATAACCCGCGAGTTGGTCGATCGCGTCGCCGACGAGATGGCAGATCAAAAGAAACATGACTGACGCTACGCGCCGCCACAGCGTGGCAACCGAAGCTTATTTGATCATGGATGAGAAGGCGCGCGCCGAAGCCGAAGCCCGCAACGGCCTTCTCCAGTTCGACCTAGCGCGCGACATGATTGTCGATGCAATCGACAAAGGGGAAAAATGGAAGCTTCGTCCCTCGATGCTACTGTCGCTTCACCGTGAGGCATTGCAAGGCATTAGCATCTATGCCGGCAACTTCCGGCCCGCTGAAGTTTCAATTGAGGGCAGTAAGCACAAGCCTGTCGGGGCATTTCAGGTCCCTGGACTCATTGAGGATTTGTGCGATTATGTCAACGACAACTGGACCGAAAAGACAGCCGTGCATCTTGCGTCGTTCGTGATGTGGCGGCTCAACTGGATCCACCCCTTCAGTGATGGGAATGGGCGGACATCGCGCATGGTGTCCTATTTGGTTCTTTGCGTAAAGCTTCAATTGCCCCTACCCGGGGTCAAGACCATCCCGGACCAGATTGTCGATAACCGGCGCCCGTACTTCGACGCTTTGGAAGCGGCCGATGCGGCTTCAGAAGACGGTGCCTTCGATCTGACAAAGATGGAAGAACTCATTGAGGGCATGCTCGCTACCCAGTTGGCAAGCGTCCTGGAGACCGCGACGGGAAAGCATTTTCTTTCCTGATCGAGGAGGCGTGGCCGGGACGACAGACCAAGTCTTCCGAAAGGCGGCCTGACCGTGGTTGTTGTAGTGCGGCGGCGCGCAGCAGCCGCGGCCAGTGCGGGGGATCGCCCAGCTACACTTGGGACGCCGCGCACCCACGTTCTCTGTTCTTCCAGAGGCCGACCGGCTTGCGTCCTGCCAGCCGAAAGTGAAATGGGCGCGGTCGTGCTGCCTGCGGCGCCTCGGCACCCCACGTCCTCACTATTTGCCCGTCGAGGTCCGGATTTCGCCATGGAGGGAGTCGATGATTGAGCATTCGTACGCATCACCGTTCACCATAGTCCGTTTTAGACGCTTGACGAGGAGTCACCGCGGATTCATAGTTTCGCTGGTCCGTCCCGGTTCGATTTCTGTACCAAACCGTTTCGATGATATCACAGGCGGAACAGTTCGCGACCAATGCAAAGCCGAGGAAATCAATTCATGGACTTCCCATCGCTCGCCCTTGACGCCGCCATCGAGCTCGACAAGTTGGAAAAGCGGCAGCCGGCTGATCTGGCGACTATCCAGCGCTTCGGTCACTATCTTGAGGCGCCGCCGAGTGGCGGACGGCCTGTCAGTCTTTTCGCCCTGAGTGAAAACCCGGTCAACGTCGAGATCCTCAACTCAGCGATCTTTCACACCGAAGGCGCCTCACTCAGCAACTTCAACGATCTTGAACAGTGGGTCAGGGATCTCGTCGCGCAGGCAAAAGCCATCGCCGCCGGTGAAAGCACCGGCAGCGAGGAGATTGGCTCCCTCAAGCGCTTCTGCCTGTCATTGCATCAGGTTCTTCTCGAGGAACTGACACCCGCGCCCGACGACGAGTGGATGCCGGCATATGACGAACGGGTCGCTTGACATCGATTTCGTGCGGCAGAAGCTGCTGTCGGTCATTGACCAGATCAAGCATCTGCAGACATCGGAGTTTCCCTATCAGGAATCGAGAGAAGCTCTTAAATTGCTGGCCGATCTTTACGGTCGGGAACTGAACCGGCTTTCCGGGATCGGGCCAACGACTGACCATACAATACGCCAGCAGGTAACCGCGCAGGTCAATGCCTACATAGCGCGCTATTATACCGTTCTCGGCTTTATCCTGCGCTCGACTAACGTGCGCAATGCGTTCGAGATCTACGATCCGCTTCTGCGCATGAGCCAGACTATCTACGGGCCGGAAGCCAAGTTGATCGTCAGCTCGGAATGGAGCTTTTCGCCGTTTACTTATCCCGCGATTACTGACGAATTCCCCAATCTCATGTTCATAGGGCTGCCAGCGACCGAATCCGGCAACCCGTTGATCGTTCCTCTTGCCGGTCATGAACTCGGCCATTCCATCTGGCGCAAGAAGCCGCACCGCAGCCCCCACCTTTCTGCCCTTGACGCAACATTGCAGAGCCGCCTGGTTGGCGAATATCAAAACAGCTGGAGTGAATTCCAGCAGTTGTTCGACGTCCAAACCAAGCCGGCCGACCTGTTGAGCGACCTTTTCCTGCGCAGCATCTGGGCGCGCTCCTACCGGCTGGCCACGCGCCAGATTGAAGAGCTTTTCTGCGATATCATCGGGCTGCGACTGTTCGGTGAAAGCTACCTTTATTCGTTCATCTACCTGATCGCGCCGCACACAGGCGAGCGCGCCGCCTACTATCCGTCCTTGGGCTCGCGGGTCACGGCACTCGAAAGCGCAGCGAGAGCGTTCGGGATCACCGAGCCGCCGGCCTTCTCGGGCTATTTCATCGATTTGCCGAAGCGGCTACAGGCCAACGAGGCGTTTTGCCTGCGTATGGCAGATCAGGCGTCCACCGCGATGATCGAGGATCTGATCGCCGCCGTAAGTGGTCACGTCGCCCGCACCGGCCTGGCTTTGCCTTCCGACGCCGAGCGCGATCGAATTGTGAAACAATTCTGCGCCCTGTCACCGGCAGCATCGACGACTTCGATCGGCGATACGATCAACGCAGGTTGGGCGATCCGGCTCAACTGGGCGCATTGGAAGAATTTCAACTTCCGCGAGGACACTAGACTGGAAATCCTCAACGATCTGGTGTTCAAAACCATGGAAGTCATGGAATTTGAGTCCCGCACGAGGTAATCTCTATGTTGAGCAGCACTGGATTGATCGGCCGGCTCAATCTCGCTCCTGGCGCCGACGGAGGCATGCTGGCAATCGTGCCGCGCCCTGATCTTGGACGGCTGGCCGCCGTGGGCGCCGCGTCGCTCGATCTGCGTCTCGGCCGATGGTTTCGGACACTGCGGCACTCGCGCACCTCGCTGTTGCGCGTCAGTGAACCGGATGAGGATCCGGTTCCGACCAAGGAACATTTCGTTCGATTCGGCGAGGAGTTCATCCTGCACCCGCACAATTTCGTACTCGGGACGACCTTGGAGTGGATGCGCCTGCCGGCGGATCTCGCCGGCTATGTCACAGGGAAATCGTCACTCGGACGGCGCGGTCTGATTATCGAGACGGCAGCCGGAATCCAGCCGGGGTTTGCTGGCTGTCTTGCCCTCGAATTGAGTAACGTCGGAGAGGTGCCGATCGCCCTGCAGCCGGGAATGGAGATCTGCCAGATCTTCCTCCACGACGTCGGCCCGGACGCAAAGTTCGCAAAGAGCCAATTTACCGGCCGCCGGAAGCCGGTTCTCGGCAATGTCCGGTCCGACGACGTACTCAGGCGGCTCAGCAGCAAATGATACGGCACCAGGGTTAACGGGAGAAAGCGAGCCCGCCTCTATAATCTTGCTGGTCATGTGACAAGACCCGGAAGACGTGTTGAAACCGGCATGCAATCGTTGCTGTAAAGAATGTCAGCAGTATTGTTTATATTGCTGATTCATACAACCATGGCAGCGTATCCTCATTGCAAAATCGAAAAATAAGAGACATAAAGTAGTATCCTTGGGGGGCGATACGGTGATTGAACTTGATATCCTGCGTTCCGTCTGTGAAGCCTGCGACGCCGAAGATCCCGTTCTCCGGCCAGGAATTATACGCTTCGAACTGGAGTTGAAGCGGCCAGATGACGCTGGCGGGTTGGAGGCCCACATCGCCGGTTTGCTGAAAGACGGCCGCTTCGTCCTTCAGCCGCTCGATCCCTTGCTCCCGACGTTCTATGTCCTGCAATTTCCTGGCGTTGCGCGCACCATCGCACCGGACCGCCTATTCGCGATTGCCGACTACCTTGCAGGTGAACTCGAACTCGTGTCCTGCACGCCCGACATCGGCTCGACACTTTACGCCGAGCCCGATGCCCATAGGCTTGACCGGACCAATCCGGAATCAGCGGCTGTCGATGCCCTTTGCTGGTCGAAGGCGTCGGCCCCCACTGATTTCCACTGGTCGGCAAAGGCGGTGCGCGCGCCCGAAGCCTGGGCGATTTCGCCCAAAAAGGGTGCGGGCATTATCGTCGCTCAGCCCGATACCGGTGTCGCCAGTCATCCCGAACTGGATACCGAGGCGCTTCGCTTCGATCTCGCCATCGACATCGTTGGTGGAGATAAGGACCCCGCTGATCCCCTTGATCCGTCTTTTGCCAATCCCGGACATGGAACGGCCACGGCGAGTGTGGTCGTAAGCCGTGAACGTGGCCAGATGGTCGGAACGGCACCAGCAGCGAGCCTTGTGCCGATCCGTTGCACGACCGACGTCAAGATATTCGACGGGACCCCGGTGGCGGCCGCCATCCTTCACGCCGTGAAAATCAAGGCCGACATCATCACCATGAGCCTCGGGGGGATCTTCTCAAGATCGATTTCGGCTGCCATCGGCGTCGCCGTCGATCGGGGACTGATCGTGCTTGCCGCGGCAGGAAATTGTGTCAACTTCGTCGTCTATCCGGCCTCAGACGACCGTGTCATTGCTGTGGCCGGTGTCGATTCGAACGACAAACCGTGGAAGGGAACCAGCGCCGGGCCCAGTGTGACGATCGCCGCTCCAGCGGAGAATGTCTACGTGGCACGCAGGACACCGAATGATCTCGGCATCGGCACGGTTAGCGGTGGGCAGGGGACCTCCTTCGCGGTAACGACCACCGCCGGCGTGGCGGCGCTATGGCTTGCGCGGTTCGGACGCGACAAGGTTCGGGCGGAGGCCAAGCGCCGCGGCGTCAGCGTCCAGGCGCTCTTTCGCGCGGCACTGACGGCGACTGCACGGCGTCCCGCCCGCTGGAACAGCTGGCTTTACGGTGCCGGTGTTGTCGATGCCGCTGCCTTGCTGCGCTTGGCGCTGGCGAAGATCCCGGCAGCAACCGGGAATGAAATAGCACCTGAAGCCGTTCCGGATGCGCCGGAGAGCGCCGCCGTTGCGCAAGTCTTTGCCGATGCCCAGAGCACGGATGTGGTTTGGGCGCGTTACGGCGCAGAGGCAAGCTACCTTGCCGCCGACGCCTGGAGGCGCGGCGACGCCGGGCGCTCCGCGCTGCTCGAAACCCCTGCCCGGCCGCTCCCGTCACCAGGGCTTCAAGCCAAGGCGCCCACCGTCTTGAAACGAAGCCTGCGATTTGCGAATGCAGTTCCACATCTCCAAGCTCCGATTCTTGCGCCCACACCGCCTGCGCGCCACCCTCTGACAATAATTGCGCCGTTGAAGCCTGGCCAGGAAAGCACTGCAGAAAACGCGCGCGCAAGTCTTGCCGGGACGGGTCTGAGGGACTTGCAAGATCTCATCGAAGGCACGCTGACGCAGATCGAATCCCAGACGGAAAGTACCCCTGAGGCAACCGCCGCACGCCGCGATCTGTTGAACAGCACCGAAGCGGTCGTCCGCCAGCTTGCCAGCGATGGCGAGGCGGCGCTTTCCATCGAAGGCAGAATCGTGACCGAGGCGCTTGTCCGGCTGAAGGGCCGCCCAGCCTTCAAGGTGGAGGATGGCGCGATCTCCTCGAAGCATGCCGAATTCACCGATTGGAGTGCGCTTCTGACGGCGGCCAAGCAATATCTGCCCGCCCTTTGTGCGAGCGTCGGCCGCATCGACGTTGCGGGCGCACATGTCGGTACGGGATGGGTCGCCGGTCCCGGGCTCGTCGTGACCAACCGCCATGTGGCAGAGGCCATCGCGGACGTCGTCGTCAAGAGAGGTAGCGGATCGAAATGGTTCATGCGTGACGGTGTCACGATCAATTTCAGCGACAACGGAAGGGGCAACGAATTGCGTTTCAAGGTCAAAGGGGTTGCCGCTGCTGGTGATGCCCAAATTGGCAGAAGCGTCGATTTCGCTCATCTTGACATGGTGGTGCTCGACGTCGAAACGGAGAACACTACCGCGAAGCTCCCCGCGACCGTGGGGCTGACGGGCGATCCCGGCGAAGCCGCAACTTTGCAGGATATCGCGGTGGTCGGTTATCCTGCCCGTCCTGATCGGTCCGCTCTGGAGGATCCTTCCGGCAAGGAAGCTACTGAGACGATCGGAGGCCGTCTGGCGATGATCTTCGGTCTCGACTATGGCCGGAAATATTTCAGCCCGGGCACCATCGTCCAAGCGGCCGGGGGCGTGAAGGCGGACGGCAATCACTGGATATTCAGCCATGACGCGACAACGCTGGGTGGCTCGTCAGGCTCCGCAATCATTACCTTTTCAAACGATCTTCCGATCCTTGGCCTGCATTTCGCAGGCCAGGTGATGACCGCCAATTACGCTCACTCTCTGGCCGCAGTGAAACAATCGCCATTTATCGGGGCGGATGTTACCGAACGGATGGTATGGAGATAGGGCGCGCCGTGTCAGAAGGTCCTGATGAGCTCGATCCCGGCAGGCTCTCACGTCAGGTCAAGGTAACCCGCGAGACGTTCGAAAAGGCCTTCGACGCCTTTGCCGAGGTGAGCCCTGACGAACGCATCCCGTTCAAGGCCGTCGCCTTGAAACGTCAGCGGGCAGCGCCCCTTGGCCCGGGCCGCGAGCGAGATTTCGCCGATTTCGAAGCTGCGCTGCGCTATGCGAGCGATAAAGGGTTCCTGCAGGGTTTCTGTTCCGCAGGCGGTGCAACGCTGTTCAAGGCAAGCAGCGAGGATGATGGTACTGGCGGGGTGGTCATGGCGGCCGCGCTGGTTGCGGATGCGCGCGATCGCGCGAGCGTGCTCGTCACCTTCGAGGCAATCGTTAATGACCAGGAGCGCTTTCGCGATCCCGACGACGTCAATGCCGCGGTGATGCGCGCACAACGCTGCACCTGTCGCATCGTTGTGCGCGATGGTGCCCGGCGTACACGGGGAACGGGTTTCCTGATCGGGCCGCGCCTCGTGCTGACGAACTGGCACGTCGTTCGTTCGCTGTTGGAACCTATGAGCGACGAAGAGGCTGCGGCCGCAGGGCTCGCCCCGGCAGAATCATGGAAGGCTGCCGCCGGCAGCGCGGCAAGGCTCGGCGTGGAATTCGATTTCACGGCACGCGCCGCACAGGCGGGCGGTGTTATCCGCATCGGTGTAATCGAGAACTGGCTGGTCGCGGCAAGCAGTGCCGAAGGATCCGAGCGAACCGGCAGTGAAGGTGCCGGCGACTGGCCGGCAGACGGCGCGGATTTCGAGCCGTACGACGATTTCGCCGTGATTGAGATCGCCGAGCCGGCAGGACTGGAGCGGCGCTTTTATGATATCGTCTCCGAAGACCCGCCTATGCCAAGAGGCAATATGGTCCTCCTGCATCACCCGGGCGAATTTTCGATGCGCCTGTCCTACGGAAGTTTCGATCTCGGTCTACCAGCTGCAAACCTTCTCGGCGGCGTTCCCGCGAAGACATCTGCGAGGATCCTTCATAGCGCAAATTCCATCGGCGGCTCATCCGGCGCACCTTGCTTCAATTTCGACATGATGCCGGTGGCGCTGCACCAAGCGGGCGTCACCTATGGCGGCAATTCTGATATCAGCGACGATAACGGCGATCCCGTGCCAAGCGCGAACGTCAATATCGCCATACCGTTGCGCCGTATCCGTGCCAAGGCCGGACCGGCCATCATCGCCCGGATGGGTGCTCTCCAAGCACTCAAACCAGCGCTGTCAAATGGCGATCCATTGATTGGGCGCGGAGAGTTGCAGGAGGCGATTGCGGAGGCAAGCCGGGGCAAGGTCAAGATACTCATCGTTCGCGCCGATCTCGGTGTGGACGGAAAGCCGCTCCAGCGCGTCGGCAAAAGTTTCTCAAGGCGCATCCTGCGGGAATTTCTTGATCTCGCCGAACACGAAATCGTCGAGATCAGCGCCGCAAACCTAATGCAGAACGCGTACCGCACTGCAGCCGCCCTCCTTGAGGCTGTCAGCGCCGGCCGGTCATCCGCCCTGACCCCCGTTGATGACAGCAGCCTACCTGCCGATCGTCAATCGACCGAGATCAACGACGTTGTCATGCGCGTTGCTGGCGAACTAAAGGCTGAGCTCGTCAGGATCGCTGGCCAGCGAACATTGTGGCTCGTCATCGACGAACTTGAAAAACACGCGCTGCCGGACACAACTACGCGAACGCTCCTCGACCGGCTTTATGCAGACGTCTCCGTCGAACCGTCGCTTCGCCTCGTCATGCTCGGCCTGGTTGACGTCGATCTGCCGTCACTGCAAGGCATCAAGGCCAAACGCCTCGAAAAGCCGCTGACGCATCTCGACAGCAGCCGGGTAGCCTCCTGGGTAGGCAATCGAGTTGACGGGCGGTTCGGCTTGCCGGACGTGGCGTGCGAATGCCTTGCCGCCGTCGTCTCGTCGGTCGCAAGCAGCCGGGTCAGCGAGACCTTCAGCATGACGCAGGCCGTCGCCGCGGTTGTCCGCAACGACCTCGACCCCCATCTCAAGAAACGGATGGGTGTATGAACGCAACCAAACATGACACACCCGAAAACGCCGCTCTCGTCCTTCGCCGGCGGGCCGCCGTCGTCGGCACGTTCGATCCGGTGGCTTTCCTGCAGCTGCCGGTCCGCGCGGAGGACAAGGAGGCCTTCGAGGACCGTGTCCTGGCATTCTTATCGCCGATGATGGAAGAGGTCATCGAAGACAAGCGCGTGCTCTGGCGCCTGCGGCCGCAGCCACGGCGCGACACTTTGAGGGAGATGGCCGCCGAGGGGGTACTGGAACAGACCGTCAGGCAAACCAAACCGCAAGTTTCTGATCGCTTCGGCCAAGTCCTCCAGGCAATGTTGAAAAAGGGGGCGGCAGCCGGCGATCCGCGCAAAATGTCGACGGACGACCTGATGTTACAGGCCTTGGCGCTCGATTTCGTCCGTTCCTTGCCGACGGATTGGCCGGTCAGGGAACCGCCGGTAGACCCGCGCGTGATGTTGGCGCGCAAGGCCGAGCGACGCCGGCAGGACTTTGTGGCCCCCCGTAAGCTGTTTGGCCGTGCGCTCGAGGCACATGCCCTCGACCAGTATATTGAAAGCGGCCTTTTGCAGCAGCCACTGGTCGCGCTCCCCAAACCGCCAAGCGACTTCGCACGCCTTCGTCCTCTGCTCGTCACCGGCATAGGCGGCTCGGGCAAGTCGGCTCTTGTCGCCGATTTAATGCGCCGCACCCAGAAAGACGACTGGTCAGGTCCGATCTGCGTCTGGATTGATTTTGACCAGCGCAACGTTGCTCTCGGGGGCGAGCGCGAATGGCTGAACGAGGTTACTCGGCAGATCGGCTTTGCCAGGCCAGCAGCGGCCGAGCGTCTATCGGCGATCCGGAACGCGGCTCGAAACGATCTGCACAGGCTCACTCAAGAGAGCGGCGACGTGGAGCGGCTCTCCGGTACCGAGAGCTTGAACGTTGTTTCATCCATGCGCGAGGAAATGCAACGGGCCTTGGGTGACGGGATGTTTGCCGAACAAACCCTCGTTGTCCTCGTCGATACCTTCGAGGAAGTCCTGGTACGCTCCAATATGAAGGCCCCTTTTCTGGACCAGGAGCCGTTCGGCCTTGTGCTCGAATTCTTGAACTCACTCGAAGTGCTCCGGTGCCACGACGGACGTCCGCTGTTCAAGGATGTAAGGGCGGTAGTCGCTGGCCGAGCGCATCCCTTCCAGGGCGATGATGGTGATGCTGCTCGTTGGTTCGAAGCACGCCTGGAGATCGGCGAGCTCGGTCCCGAGGCCGCGGTCGAGTTCCTGAGGAGCCGTGCAGATCGCCAAATCTTCACACAGGCGCGAAGCCGGCGCCTCGTTGGCGCCATTCCGCGGTTTCCAATCGTGCTCCTGTTGCTCGCTGCGTTTTCGCGCGGGCGCACGGCTGCGGAGATCGAGGAGGCTGCCACGCTTGCCGAAGGCTCAGGGGTTCTTGGTGCCGCATCCAGTACGCGCGTGCTCTATTCCCGCTTTCTGCACCGGTTGAAAGACCATATCGTCACCGATGCTGCCGGGGAGCGGCTGATTTCCAGGGACGACCTTTCCAAACTGGCACATCCGGGACTTGCGCTCACGGTGGTCACGCCCACACTTATCCGGGAGGTCCTTGCCGGTCCGACAGCACTTGGCGCAATCGATGTGCAGAAATCTATAGACCTCTTTGAGGCCCTCTCCCGTGAAGTCTGGCTGGTCGAGCGCTCCGGCGATGACGCAATACGCCACGTTCCTGTCCTCAGGCGCATCATGCTGCCGATGCTCGACAGCGACCTGTCACCGGCGGGAAATTCCGAGATCCCCATGCGCGAGACGGTTCGCGCGGTCCATCGCGCTGCCGCCAACTGGTACCGGGCTGGCGGTGGGGCTGGCGAGCCGGACGCTGCAACTCTCGCAGCCTATCATGACGCCTTCTTGGGCGAGGTCGGTTTACTGCTCACCGATCCCAGCCTGGTGCGCCGCCTGATTGACCTTGCCGGGGAAGACGTCTTCGCGATGCCGCTTGCGGCGCGTGCAATCCTCCGCCGCGAGGACAAATCGGACATCGGGCTGTCCAACCAGGAGACCGCAGCCTTGCCTGTCGACGCGCGCAGAAAGGCTGTTGCGACTCGCCGTGCCGAACGGGCGCGCCTCGGGGTCACATCGAGGCAGGCAGAACGATATGAGCCCATAGGCGATCTGGAGATGGAGCAGCTGGCGCTTATCGATGCGGGTTCCGATGAGCATTCTTACCAAGGCTCCGGCCACGGACGGCAGCTCGACATAGTGGAAGACATTGATACGGCTCGCCGGATCGCAGCCCTGTTTTCCGAGGCCGACTTCGAAGGCGTCGTTCGCTCCGGCCGGAGCGGCGTATTGCGGATGGCGGAGGCTCCCGAGCATGAGCCGCCCCTTGACAAATTGGGCGACTTGACCAGCCACTGGCTTTGGAAATGGGCATTGTCTTGTCTGGCGACTGGCGCCGTCCAGGAAAGCGACCTTCTGTGGGCAACCGAGAGCGCATCCTTCCCTTTTCAGCCATCGTCGCGAAACCCCTTCGCGCTGGGGACCCTCTTGGCGCTTGCCGTTGCGACGGTGGCGCTCGGACGTACCCCGGCTTTCGTCGACCATGCTCCTTATCGCGACGCTATTACCGCCTATCCGGTTCTTGCCTCTGCACCAATCGCGTCCATCCTATCGCTGCGCCTCCATGCGCTGTCGAAGTATTGGAACCCGGCCTTGATGGCCTATCCGCGGAACTATTTTGACGTCCGAGCGGATATCACCCAGGTCGTGGCCATCTGGGGGATGTTGAAGCCAGACGAGCGCGAGGGGTCGACGTTGCTGCAGATCCCTGGCACCCTCTTCAGGCAAATCGACGAATTCCAGAGTGGGCCACCGGCATCGACGGACCTTAAAATCCTGGATGCCCCAGAGGCGTTCTTCCGGGTCTCCAACGAGGGCGTTCCAGCCTATCGTTCCGCACACGGCGGCATGGCCCGGGCGATGGAAACCGTGTTGCGTGGCCGGACCCCGGAGCTTTACGACCCCATCCGGGCGGCGTTGGGAGACGTTGCTGCCGACGACCCCAGCGGGTTTGGCGAAGCCCTCGATGTGATCGCCGCCGGAACGCCTTTCTGGCCATCGGACTGTCACCCGGGCCAACTGTTTTCGACGCGTCACAACCTCAGAGAAATCGACTTTTTTCTCGCGCGACTCGTTGTGTTCCTCGATCTTGCGGGACTGACGCAAGACCTGTTCGCTGCACTCTCGGCAAGCGCCCAGCGCGGACGACGGTTCGTCGCCGTTGCCGGGCTCTTGCATCGCTATGACAGCCTGCTGCGGCTGCCCCGCTTTGACGAGATGGTGGCCGCTGGTGGAGCCTAAAATGCCGACCAGAGCAGGAAGCCGTTTTCCCAATAAGCTCGGCAGCATCAAAGATTGCGCTGCGGCAGGTACCTATGTAGGGCCGCGAAGAAGCCTGCCGATTTCCATGCGGCTCGATTTCCGATGACGAAGAGCGATGTCTTCGCGCGGGTTACGCCGACATTGGCGAGATTCGGTCTTCCACCAGCCCACGCGCGTGCGCCCTGTTGAGAGGGAGACTGCGCGCTCAGAACAAAGAAAACAATATCCGCTTCTCGGCCTTGAACTGTTTGAACGGTCCCAACCCGGTCCCTGACCCACGTCCGAGGCCCGTCTACCCAGCCGTCGAGAACGCGACTGTCGACCAGTTTGTCGCGGAGATTGTCCTGAACGACGACAAATGGCGTGATGACACGTCAATCAGCACCGAACATTCACCCCTTTTGCTTATCCAATTTTGACCCCCCTGTGCTGTAGATCAGCGCTTGGCCTGCCCGGCGCTGGCCGGGGTTGCAGAGGGTAGGCCAAGTGCGGGTGATGATCTTCTTCGACTTTAGCTTTGAGAGCGGTTCTTGAAGCGCCAGGACTCATTGCCGGTCTCGACAATCTCGCAGTGATGGGTCAGGCGGTCGAGAAGTGCCGTCGTCATCTTGGCATCGCCGAACACCGTCGGCCATTCACCGAACGCCAGGTTCGTGGTGACAATGATCGACGTGCGCTCGTAGAGCCTGCTGATCAGATGGAATAGGAGTTGGCCGCCGGCCAGGGCGAAAGGCAGGTAGTCGCGCCCATTGCGCGCGAGGCGCGGCGCGTCGAAGCAAAGAACAGTACCGACTTTGCCGACGGACAATGCAGCCACCAGCTTCTCAGGAGCTGGACGGGCAACCATTCCGCTGGCTGAACGTCTGAGATCATCATCGATGACCTCAACGGTGCGGAAGCCGCGATGCCGCCCGAAGTCAACCAGTTCATATATTGCCGGCGACAGCTCGCAGGATTGTTCTCAACGTGGCCTTTGCTCGACTGCCTTACGTAAACAATGGCTTTCGCTTGTCGCTTTCAATTTGCGATTTCAAACGGCGGAATACCTTAAGTCAGTTGGACTTAACGGGCAGAATCAGCCCAATTTTCAGCTAAGGATTTCATGGTTTACAATTGCAAATGCGGTTAAGGTCTTGGATCAGCGCCACTTCCCAAGGGAGGTGTTGTTCGTCGCGATGCATCGTATGCAAGCAAAATTGTGTCCACCGATAAGCCTTAGTCACTCGCAGCCAGTCTTGACCTGCGGAGATGGCGTCCGATTTTCAGCTGGCGCTTGAATGAAATCCCTAGCTGAAATTCACAACGCCGGATCCCGGGTGCCTGGCAAATCGGCGACGGCGTCGAATTTACGGTTCGTTAACCATTTGAATTAACCACGTTCTTTTGGAATAAGGAATTGAACTTGGCCCTTACTTCCGTCGCACCGAGGGCGTTTTTTTGAGGCAATCACCTCCGATAAGTAATGCTTATCGGAAGTAATTGCTATAACGCCGCAAATCAGCGATGTCGGTCGTCCTGGATCGGCGGATTCGCCCGGAAATCCGGGCATTTAGGGCAATTTCGCCCGGGATGACCGGACTCTCAATCGCAAAATTCGACGGCCGCCGTCGGCACACATGGCCGGTCCTCATTTCCGGAATTGAGCGCCGGCGCCCTTCAGCAGGCTTCTCCGCCCGCAGCCATCACCAAAGCCGCTGTTTTTCCAGCATTTCCGCCCTGGAAGCCCGCTGACGCGCATTTGCCACCGCGGACGCTCCGTTGCTCGTCCGCGGTAGCATTTTGAGTCTGACGGGCCGCTATTCAATGGCTAAAACACGCTTGCAACTGTTCGATTTCTAACGCATGCCTTATCTGTACAAACTACTTCGAGACAGGGCCGTTACAAGCGCGATGGCAAAGCCACAAACATTTGACAACCAACAATCTCCCAAGCGGCTGATCGGTTATGCCCGGGTGTCGACGGATGAACAGGTCCACGATGCCCAGTTGGACGAGCTGCGTGCAGCCGGCTGCGATCGGATCCATCAGGAGCATGGTTCCGGAGCATCGCGGGCTCGACCGGTGCTGACGCGATTACTCGCTGAACTTAGCGCCGGCGACGTCCTCATTGTCGTGCGCCTCGATCGACTGGCCCGATCCGTCAGTCATCTCTTGTCGGTGATCGAGGACCTCGAGGCCCGCGGCGTGCATTTCCGGTCGATCCGCGATCCAATCGATACGTCGACCCCGCAGGGCATGTTTTCCCTTCAGGTCCTCGGCGCCGTCGCGCAGCTCGAGCGGGCGCTAATCGCTGAGCGTACCAAAGCCGGCATTAAGGCGGCGAAGGCACGCGGCAAGCTTCCTGGAAATCCCGGTCTGCGAGAACGACGGCCGGAGGCGATCAAGGCAATCTCGCAGGCACGGGAGAAGCTCTATCTCGATGAACTCATTGCATCGGCGCAGACGTGGCTGCCGATGGTGCGTCAACTCCGGCCGCAGCACAGTTGGGACAATGTCGTGCGGGTTCTCAATCGCCGTGGCCACGACTGGACCGTCGAACGCCTTCGTCGCGCTGTTCATCGCATGGTACGCGAAAAGCTCGCGGAGAAGGAACTCCTTGCTCGATCCCCTCGCCGGGCTCCCGAAGACTATCTGATGAAGCTGGTGGCGGCAATTGCCATTGCCGATCCCAACCTGTCGCTGCGCGACATTGCCGCGCAACTGGACCAGATGGGAGAACGGCCTGTGCGCAGCGGCAAGAACTGGCAACCGTCCTCGGTGCGGGTCCTGCTGGACGAAGCCCACCGATTTGGCCTCATTCGCCGTTGAGGGCATGGTTCATCCGACGCCCGATGGCAGAGAGTCTTTTCTTGTCGCTATTCGACTGCATAGCCGTCAGGTCCGGCCTTTGGGGATCTGTAGCGCCAGGACCGCTAGTCGCTATCGCTCCGCGGTTTCAGCTCAGCGCCTACATCCTCGCCGCGGAGCCGGCTTCCTCCGCCTGCTCGCCCCCTCCCCCGGAACGTGCTGAAGGCTTCAGCCGCGGTGATTATGATCCGCAGAGGCGCGCGGGCCATGACCCTCGGCGGCGCGGGTAAAAGCAGAGGACAGCCGCTCCCCTCGCTACCAAAAAGCCGTCTCGGCTGCACGACGAATTCGGGCGCGAGCCGGAACTCAGTCAGACAGTATTTGTTTCTTTTACAATCCGTCCGCGTTTCGGCGTTCTTTCAAGGATGCTCGACAATTTGATTGAGCCATTTGTCCGCGCCGCCAGCTATATTTCCTACAAGAATGATTACGGCCGAAGATCTGCAAACATTCGTTTTACGACCAGCAAATTTCGACTGTCCTCGAAGCCTGGGAGGTCTTCGTCCTGAAGCATCCTGCGGAGACCGCCGTTAAGATTACAAAGCAATGTCTCCTTTCAGTCGTGACAAACACCGCGATTGTTCGTTCGAACACGAAGCCGCTCAATCGGCTCCGTGCATCAACTGACCTTACTACACCAGCCGCATAGAAGGGCTGTCGGCCATTCTACCCGGGCAACCATGACCAATGCCCTTAGAACGTCATGTACGATCAAAAATGACCGCCAAGACCCCGCGACCCATGGCGGCGACAGGACGGTACCTATCTCTACACAACCGATCTTGTGAGAGGTGGCGCGAGGAGCGGGTCATGCGCCGTCCATAGTAGCGCCCGAAAATGTCGTTTCTTTTCAGAGTGTTGTAGCCGTGGTCAGCTGACCACCGGAAAAGCAGCTGTTGGCAGTGCGTCCCACCCCAAAAGACTTGCTGGCCCACGACAGCAGAGTCTGGCGAAAAACCTCGATCAGTGGACCCGCTGACCTAGCACTCAATCCTCTCCGGCGGCGACTAGATGTGGAGCCTCAACAGGTTGTCCTGGGTAAGAGCGAGCCTAGTGATTGGTGGTTTTGAGTTTAGACTTCCGTGAGGCCTGTGCCAATTGTAGCGATGAAGCCATCGTGGCAGTTCGGCGGCGCGCATGTCCGAGTTGGGATAGGCGACGGCGTAGGCCCACTCTCTGAGGGCGGTCTGGATGAAGCGTTCGGCCTTTCCGTTGGTTTTAGGCGTATATGGTCTGGTGCGAACGTGCTTGAGGCCGTTGTCGCGACAAGCTTGGCCGAATGGCTTTGATGTGTAGCAGGGACCATTGTCGGTCATGACGCGCTCGACCGCGATCCCGAGGCTGGCATAATAGGCCAATGCCGCCTTCAAGAAGGCCACGGCGCTTTCTTTCGTCTCGTCCGGCGATATCTGTGAGAAAGCGATGCGAGAGGCATCGTCGATGGCCACATGAACGCATTCCCAACCGGCGCCCCAACTCTTGCCTCTGCGCGAACTCTGGCGAGTGCGATCGCCGGTGATGCGGTGGCCGACCTCATGAAACCGGCCGAGCTTCTTGATGTCGATATGAATCATCTCGCCGGGAGCCTGGCGTTCATGACGACGCACAGGCTCGGCCGGCTCGATATCCTTGAGGCGGGAGAGGCCTGCGCGCTTGAGAACCCGGCTCACCGTCGCTGCAGATACACCGGTTTCGATCGCGATGTGCTTGCCAGTCAGGCGCTGGCGGCGAAGCGTGATGATGCGCTCCGCCAGCGCCTGACTGGTCTGCCGGGGCATGGCATGAGGTCGGGAGGAACGATCGAGCATCGCCTCTCGACCACCGGCCTTGAAACGCTCGACCCAACGGGCGACGATCTTGGCCGCGACGCCATAGGCCTGTGCTGCCTGAGCCTGGGTCAGATGCCCTTCGATAACAGCAAGCGCCATTTGTTCCCGGCGCAACGGCGTCAGTCGGGCATTCTTATGAATGTTCATTCGCGGCGATCCTTCCGACTCGAGGTGTGATAGCTCCAGTCTCCTAAATCCGCTTTGAATGGACAACCTCCCGAAAGCTCACAACTAGAGCCTGCGCGCTCCGAGTACGCCAAGTGGCGGAAACGCGAAGCTTTCATCTCGCGCAGCGTTGGAGCCGGTTGCGGCAATGGTATCTGCATCACGTGCCCGGGTCTGGTCCGAGCGATGAGTGCGGCCGGAAGTGGTTGTAATCGTCGGCCCAGCAATGGCGCTTCGGGCATAATCGCAGCCGAGGAACAGGCTTTGGTTGACCATCTCGTCCCGCATCCGGCCGTTGAAGCTCTCGACATTAGCGTTTTGCATCGGCTTCCCGGCGTGATGCCGTGCGACTCGACACTATGATCCTTCGACCTGGCAAGGATGGCATTCGAGGTGAATTCCGTGCCGTTGTCGGAGACGATCATCCCCGGTTTGCCGCGCCGTTCGATGAGGACCGACAGTTCGCGAGCGACGCGACGACGCAAGATCGAGGTGCACGGGATCGCCGCCAGGCATTCGCGGGTCACGTCTTCGACGAAGTTGAGCACGCGAAACCGCCTTCCGCAAGCGAACTGGTCGTGAACGAGATTCAGCGAGCTTCGGGCATTGGCCTTCGCTTCGACCAGGATCGGGCCACGCGTGCCGACAGTGCCGCCCCGGCTTTTCTGCTTGCGAACGGAAAGTCCTTCTTCGCGATAGAGCCCGTAGATGCGGTCGACCCCAACGGCGCTCCCCCCCCGCCGAAGCCGCCGGTCGCCGGTCGCCGGTCGCCGGTCGCCGGTCG
>NZ_JALBGX010000280.1:0-1741 GCF_023006465.1 Rhizobium sp. PRIMUS64
AGGGGCCGCACCGGCCGGCGCGGCCGCTGCGCGACGGCGAGATCAATCCCTTCTCCGAAAGCTCGGATCTATCCTTCGTGCCCGACATAACGATCGGCGACGGCGAGACCCTATCGGACGACGGCTGGGCGCTGACGGCGGTGCTGACGCCGGGGCACACGGCCAATCATGCCGCCTTTGCGCTGGAGGGCCGCGACATTCTCTTCTCCGGCGATCACGTCATGGCCTGGTCGACCTCGATCGTCGCGCCGCCGGATGGTTCGATGGCGGATTACATGGAATCGCTCGAGCGGCTGATGAAGCGCCAGGACCGGCTGCTGCTGCCCGGCCATGGCGGGCCGGTGACGGAGCCTGCCAGTTTCCTCCGGGCGCTGAAGGCGCATCGCCTCAGGCGCGAGCAGGCGGTGCTCACGCGTGTGCGGGCGGGCGACACTCAGATTGCCGAGATGGTGAAGGTGATCTATCGCGACACCGATCCGAAGCTGCATGGGGCGGCCGCCCTTTCCGTGCTCGCCCATATCGAGAATCTCATGGAGCGCGGCGAGATTGCGGCCGATGGGCCGCCTTCGCTTGCCGCCACCTACCGGCTGTTGTAAGCGGGAGATGGGGAGATTACCATGACGCGTGCCGCTTACAGCTATCGCAGCGATGCCGATGTGCCCGATTTTGTCGATGACCAGCCGCTGATCGTCTTTGATGGCGAATGCGTGTTCTGTTCCGGCTGGGTGAAATTCGTGCTGAAACATGACAAGCAGCAGCGATACCGCTTCCTCGCGGCGCAGACGCCACTCGGTGCCGCACTCTACCGGCATTACGGGCTCGATGCGCGCGACTATGAGACCAATATCCTAATCGAGAACGGCTGCGGCTTCTTCAAATCCGACGGCACGATCCGCATGGTGGCGGGCCTCGGTTTTCCCTATTCGCTGGTCAAGATCTTCCGGCTGCTGCCGCGGCGGGTGGCCGATGCGCTCTATGAATTCATCGCCCGCAACCGGCTGAAGATTGCCGGGCGGCAAAGCTGCATGGTGCCGACGCCGGAGCAGCGGCGCCGCTTCGTCTCATGAGCGCCGACCGGTTTTCGCTGCTCATCATCGGCGGCTACGGCACTTTCGGCGGGCGGCTTGCCCGGCTGCTTGGCGATCAACCCAGGCTCAGGCTGCTGGTTGCGGGGCGCTCGCTTGAAAAGGCCGACGATTTCGTTGCAGATCTCCGGACGCCGAAAGATGGAGCCGAGGGCCTGGGAAGCAACAATCTCGGCGCGATGGTGCAGGCAGTGGCCTTCGATCGCGACGGTGATCTCACCGAACAGCTGACGCGGCTGAGGCCCGATCTCGTCGTCGATGCCTCGGGGCCGTTCCAGACCTTCAGGAAGGATGCCTATAAGGTGGTCGAGGCCTGCATCGATCTCGACATCGATTATGCCGATATCGCCGACAGCACCGGTTTCGTCGCCGGCATCGCTGGGCTCGATGCCGCAGCCAGGGCCAAGGGCACCTTCGCGCTTTCGGGGCTCAGCAGCCTGCCCGCCCTCTCCTTTGCCGCACTCGATGCGATGGCGCCGCACTTCTCCCGGATCGACAGTGTCTCGGCCGGCATTGCCCCCTCGGCGCATGTGCAGATCGGGCTCAATGTCGTGAGAGCGATCGCGACTTATGCCGGCAAGAAGGTCACGGTGCTGCGCGAGGGACGGCTGGCCGCCGGGCGCGGGTTGATCGATGCGATGCGGGTGACGGTGGCG
>NZ_JALBGX010000281.1:0-1706 GCF_023006465.1 Rhizobium sp. PRIMUS64
CGATGGCGATCGCGCTCGTTCCGCTCATGGCGGTGGCTTGCGCCGGGGCCGCAGGTTCGGCTGCGACCTCGGCCGTGCGGATAACAGGAGAAGCCTTCGCTGTCGGGGCAGCGGCCGGCGTCCGGGCCATCTCCGCTTCGGCCACCATCAGCGCATAGGGATCGACTTCGAAATCGACGTCGGCGACCGGCATCTGGGCGACCGGCCGGCCGCGATCTTCCATGCCGTCGAGGCGATCGGCAATATGCACCAGCGTCTCGTGCAGCGCCGTGAAAGTCTTGTGGGTGCGTTCCTCGCTGTCGCGGCTGATATCCTCGAGGTGGCGAAGATCCTCGGCCAGCGCCGTCAGCGCCGACATGTCGGCGGCGGGCATGACACCCTGCGGACCGCCATGGCGCGAATAGGCTTCGACCACGGCCTCTGCCGCCTGGCGTGCCGCCTCGATGATATATTCATCGCTCGTCGCCATATAGTCTTCGATCGCGCCCATGCGCTGGTCGAGTTCGGGGGGTATTACGGCGCTCTCGCGCGGCGCGCTCATCAGTGCCGAAAGATTGGCGATCTGGTCTTCGAGGTTCTTCAGTGCGCGCGGATCGGTCGGCGCTGCCGATGTGCTTTCCTCCAGCCGGGCGGCGATGTCGCTCAGCCGTCCTTCGAGGCGCCGGAAAGCGCCG
Source organism: Rhizobium sp. PRIMUS64 (assembly GCF_023006465.1). NCBI lineage: Bacteria > Pseudomonadati > Pseudomonadota > Alphaproteobacteria > Hyphomicrobiales > Rhizobiaceae > Rhizobium > Rhizobium sp. PRIMUS64. Next base: position 675 of record NZ_JALBGX010000281.1, read on the forward strand.
TCGTCGGCCACAGCAGCAGGCGCCGGCGCCTGCTGCTGATGGGCCATCTCGTCGATGCGCCGGGCGAGATGGTCGAGCCGCTGCGCCAGCACATCGTTGACGGCGCCGTTCTCAAGCGCGTCGATCTTGCGGGAAATATCGGAAAGCGGGCCGGTAAGGTCGGGCTGCGGCGCCGTCTCCTGCGTGCGCTCCAACAGATAGGAGAGATGTTCCAGCCGTTCGTCGAGCCGCGACGTCGCTTCCGCCTTGGTCAGCTCCTCGACGCGTCCCGTCAGCGCCTCCAGCCGCATCGCCAGCTCGTCGGCCGGGTTCACGCGGTTGGCTGCGTCATGGCTCATCAGGTCGATCTGATCGGCCAGCGCCGAAAGCCGGCTTTCCAACCGCTGCATCAGGCCCGGATCATTGGTGGCGGCCGTGCGCCCGCTTGCCGCGATCGCCCGGCTGATCTCGTCGAGCCGCATATCCATGGCGGCGAACTGTTCGGACATCACCCGGTCGTGCGGCTGGATCATATTGCCGAAATGCTCCATCGCCGTGGCGATCGAGATCAGCTTGTCTTCCAGCGCCCGAACGGCCGGGCTTTCGCCCATGCCGCCGATATGGCGTTTGATGTCGTCGAGCCGATAGGCGAGCGAAACGAGCTCTTCCTGCAGCCCTTCGGTATCGAGCGCCGCAAGCCGGTTTTCGAATCCGTCCCAGCGGTTTTCCATATGGCGCAGCGAATCCTCGCGCGCCAGCCCGTCCATCAGCGAGCGCAGCTCTTCGAAATCCTCGCGAAGGCCGGTGGCCTCCGGCGCGGCGGAGCGGCCGGTCAGCTGGGTGATGCTCTGGGCAAGGCGGCCCATATCGGCGCGCATGTCGTCGGCGAAACGACCGTCTCCGGCATTTGTCTTGATTTCGCGCAGCTCGGCGCGCAGCGCGTTCATCTCGCGGGTGACGCCCTCGGAAATGTCGCGCTTCAGGTCCTGGCGCAAGCTGACGAGCGCCTGGGCGATCTCCGTCATCGTGTCGTCGCCGGCGCGGAAGACGGGC
>NZ_JALBGX010000282.1:0-1697 GCF_023006465.1 Rhizobium sp. PRIMUS64
GTCGGTCGCGATGCAGACCCGGGCGCGCCCGTCGCGCATCGCCTGCAGCGCATGGCTGCGTTCGTTCTGCGTCAGCTCGCCGGACAGCGCCACCACGGCGAAATTGCGGTTGTTGAACCGCGCGGTCAGATGATTGACGGCAGCGCGCGTCGAGCAAAAGACGATGGCGTTGGTCGCCTCGTAATAGCGCAGCACGTTGATGATCGCATTCTCGCGGTCGCTCGGGGCCACCATGAGCGCGCGATATTCAATATCGATATGCTGCTTTTCCTCGGCCGCGGTGCTGATGCGCACGGCATCGCGCTGGTAGCTCTTGGCAAGCTTCGCGATCGCCGCCGGCACCGTTGCTGAAAACATCAGCGTCCGGCGTTCGTCCGGTGCCGCATCCAGGATGAATTCGAGATCCTCGCGGAAGCCGAGATCGAGCATCTCGTCGGCCTCGTCGAGCACGGCAGCCTTCAGTTCCGACATGTCGAGCGCCCTGCGGCGGATATGGTCGCAGAGCCGGCCGGGCGTGCCGACGACGATATGGGCGCCGCGTTCGAGCGAGCGGCGCTCGCTGCGGATGTCCATGCCGCCGACGCAGCTGACGATCACCGCGCCAGTCATCTCAAAGAGCCATTCGAGCTCACGCTTGACCTGTAGAGCAAGTTCGCGCGTCGGGGCGATGACGATGGCGAGCGGCGCGCCGGCATTGCCGAAGCGCTCCCTGCCTTCGAGCAGCGTTGGCGCCAGCGCCAAGCCGAAGGCGACGGTCTTGCCGGAACCGGTCTGGGCCGAGACCAGCGCGTCGGAAGCGGCAAGCGCCGGATCGAGCATCGCCTTCTGGACCGGGGTGAGTTCGGCGTAACCGCGCTTCTGCAACGCCTTGGCGATCGCCGGGACGACGCCGTTAAATTCTGTCATGGATTCGATCTTTCGGAGCTGTCAGGCGCGTTGCTGCGCCATGGCCGGAGCCAGCCGGCGGGGTATTTGCGCCGTTCCTAGCCGCTCCCGCGGCGATTGTCAAAGCGTACGGCTACGCCACAGCCAGACGTCGATGCGGCTTGCCCGGCCGCGTAGCGCCGTTTCCAACGGTCCCTCCATGCGGCCGGACTGCGTGAGCACGCTATCGGGGCCGGCAGCGCGGACGATTTCGGCGCTCAGCGCCAGTTCGACACCATGGCGGGCGGCCACCTCCATCAGCCGGCTGCCGACATTGATGGTGTCTCCCGCCGCCGTGATTTGTTGCCGGTCGCCGGTGCCTAATCGCGAGGCGACGATCGGGCCGCAATGGGCGCCGACCTTGAAGCCGATCTTCTTCGGGGCAAAGCCCGCATGCGCTTGAAGCCAGGCCCGTGTGCGCTCGCACAGGCTGACCGCGCAGGCAGCGGCGCGGGCGGCATCATCTTCGGCCGGCTCCGGTAGGCCGAACAGGATCATCGCCCCGTCGCCCATGAAGCTGGTGATGGCGCCGCCATGGGCGCGCGCCTCCTCGTCGACCAGTTCGAAGAAGCCGCTCAGCATCTCGCTGACCGCCACTGGCCCGACATTTTCGCTGAGGCCGGTGAAACCCGAGAGATCAATGAAGATGACGGCGGCGTTCTGGCGCACCGGCGCAGCAAGGAAATTCGGATCGCGCGCCAGCCACTCGCCGAGGCCGGGCGCCTCGATGCGCTGCAGGAGCGCGCTCTGCTCGGCGAAATGGCGGGCGCGGC
>NZ_JALBGX010000283.1:0-1659 GCF_023006465.1 Rhizobium sp. PRIMUS64
AACCAATCCATCCGCCGGCCTTTCTGATTTCGCCGCCTCAGGCAACGGAACCATATGCGGTGTAGCTGCTGACAGAACCCGTTGCGCGCTTGATAGTTATGCGACCTATGGGGCGGCGATCAGGATGAGACGCCGTATTGCCTCACCCAAGAGTGTTCCCGGAGAATAATGTCGTTGCCTCACTCGATGTTTTCGAATGCCTCACGGGTTGTTCCGATCGTATCCCCGCACCTGGTGCAGGTGACGGAGGTAGCGAAGCCGCTCGCGAGCGCGCCTCTCAATAGCGCTGTAGCGAGCGGGCGGCTTCGCGGGCGGTCATCATGTTTTCCGGTGGGGTCGGTTGTCGAAGGCCAACCTGGCGGTAAGAGCGCGGATGACGATCCTGTATTGTTCGGTAATGATCTCACTGCCCGACCTCTATACTTTCCGTCTGCCGCGCGGCATCGGCGAATGGCCCGAACACCAGCGCATTGGCCTGTGTACTGCGCCAGATTTTCATTCGGCGCTGCACGGTCCGAATGAGGCCGTCGGGATACACGCCGGGGCATTTGACCTGCAAGCGTTCAAGCAACTCTCGCGAAGTTCGCCAAGGCTCCGCCTCGAACCATTCCTCGAGTTCGGCAGTGACGGCGAGTAGAGGATCGGGTCTCCGCCGCTCTCGCTTGGCCGCTGGCTTGGAGCGGGCAGTCGGTTTCACTTCACCACCACGCCAAGCAATCCGTAAGCCAGAAAGAAAGTCTTCGAGCGTCAGGTACATCGCCTTGAGCCAAAGGCATGTATCCTCCGGCGTGCGTGGGTCGTCAAGCAGCCGCTGGAAGAGTGTGGCAGGACGATGATAGCGCTTGATCACCTTGGCTCCGTCACGGTGCTTTTCTTTCAGCTTGAATGATGGCTGAAAGAAATTCACGAACAACCGCATTGACGAATAAAGCTTGGCCAGCTCCCGAGTGGCTCGCAGCCCCTCGAAGCCTCGGTATCCAACGATCTTGCGCACGATTGCGCCATTCTTCTGCTCGACAAATGCCTGATCATTCTTTCGGTAAGGGCGGCAACGGGTAAGTTCGATATTATCGCGCAAGCAATATTCATGAACACTCTCGTTCATGAACACACTGTCGTTATCGGTGTCGAAGCCCAGCAGCGGGAACGGCAGCAACTTGCGCAGTTCGGCCAACGCAGTGATCAGTACCGTTTGCTCGCGAACCAGCAGCGGCGCGCATTCCGTCCAGCCCGTGGCTATATCTGTCAACACCAGCGTTTGCGAGAAGGCACCCCAGCGTACGGGCCGGAATGAGAAACGAGGTCAGCTTCGACAAAGCCAAGTGCGGGGTCATCCCAATCCGAGAAGGTTCGAACGGGAACACTACGCCGAATCGCTGTTGATCCTTTCCGGCGCCGCGGACCCGTGGCGCTCGCTTTAATCTCCTTGAGGACCCGATCAATCGTCGCTGGGCTCATCGTCAAGAGTCGCCGGCGCGTCTCGCTATTCATATCGCCGTGTCCATGACGTTCCATCGCTTCGATTAGTGTTGGCAACAGGGGGTGTAGTGTAAGCGACAAGCAGACCCCATCTGGCGAAGCAGCTTAGCGGTCGGCTATCGGTAGCGGACACGATGAACTGCTGTGAGCTTCTATGTCTGCGCCTAGCTCTGGAACTAG
>NZ_JALBGX010000284.1:0-1633 GCF_023006465.1 Rhizobium sp. PRIMUS64
GTATTGGCGGCAATCGTGACCGGAGTTGTGAAGTTCACCGTCTGCCAGCCGCTCGCTGTGGTGTTGGCGAAGGTGGCGGTGGCGAGCTTGGTGCCGGTCGTGGTCCACAGGTCGACGACGTTCTGGCCGTTGTCGTTGGCGCTGCGGTAGAACCTGATGCCGGTGACATCACCGGTAACGTTCGACTGGAACTTGACGCCGAGCTCGAGCTGCTGACCATCGTTGAGGTTGGTCTGGGTCGGCGTGCTGGAGGCGGAGAACAGGCTGTAGGTCGTTGGCGCCGCCGATGCGGCGATGTTGAACGTCTCGTTGGCGGCGAGGCCACCGAGGTCTGTCGCCGTCACCCTGACACCGTAGGTGCCGGCTGTCGTCGGCGTACCGGAGAAGGTCCGCGTCGAGGCGTTGAAGGCGAGCCAGGCGGGCAGCGCCGTGCCGTCGGCAGCCGTTGCCGAGTAGGTCAGCGTCTCGGTGCTGTCGACATCGGTGAAGGTGGTGGTTGGCAGTACGAAGGAGAAGGCAGAGCCGACGGTGGCGTTCTGGGCGGCCGTCTGTACGGCCAGCACCGGCGCATCGTTGGCGCCATGGATGGTGATGGTAAGACTTGCCGTGGCCGTGGCACCGCCAGTGTCCCGCATCGTATAGGTGAAGACATCGCTCAGCGTGTTGGTCGACTGCCGCAGGGCCTGGACGGCCGCATTGGTCTCGTTGACGGCATAGGAATAGACGCCCGATGCATTGAGCACGAGACTGCCATAGGTGCCGTTCAGCGCCGTGCCGAGCGTGCCTGATGTCGCACCAAAGACGACTGCGGTGACCGTCTTGGTGTCACCGGCATCCGCATCGGTGTCGTTGGTCAGCACGTTGCCGCTCGCCACCACGCCACCCGAACCGTTGGCGACCCCGCCCTTCTCCGTCGCATCACCCGCATCGGCAACTGCCGTCGGCGGCGTATTGCCAGGCGTTGACACGGCGATGTTGAAGGTCTCATTGGCGGCGAGGCCGCCGAGATCGGTCGCCGTCACCCTGACGCCGTAGGTGCCTGCTGTCGTCGGCGTGCCGCTGAAGGTCCGTGTCGAGGCATTGAAGCTCAGCCAGGCGGGCAGCGCCGTGCCATCGGCAGCGGTTGCCGAATAGGCCAGCGTCTCGGTGCTGTCGACATCGGTGAAGGTCGTCGTCGGAACGGCGAAAGAGAAGGCAGAGCCGACGGTGGCGTTCTGGGCGGCCGTCTGGACGGCCAGCACCGGCGCATCGTTGGCGCCATGGATGGTGATGGTAAGACTTGCCGTGGCCGTGGCACCGCCAGTGTCCCGCATCGTATAGGTGAAGACATCGCTCAGCGTGTTGGTCGACTGCCGCAGGGCCTGGACGGCCGCATTGGTCTCGTTGACGGCATAGGAATAGACGCCCGATGCATTGAGCACGAGACTGCCATAGGTGCCGTTCAGCGCCGTGCCGAGCGTGCCTGATGTCGCACCAAAGACGACTGCGGTGACCGTCTTGGTGTCACCGGCATCCGCATCGGTGTCGTTGGTCAGCACGTTGCCGCTCGCCACCACGCCACCCGAACCGTTGGCGACCCCGCCCTTCTCCGTCGCATCACCCGCATCGGCAACCGCCGTCGGCGTCGTGTTCG
>NZ_JALBGX010000285.1:0-1501 GCF_023006465.1 Rhizobium sp. PRIMUS64
GTCGGCGGCATTGCCGCCGGCTGCCGCGAGGCCGGCTGCGCGCTGATCGGCGGCGAAACGGCCGAGATGCCCGGTATGTATTCCTCCGGCGACTACGACCTCGCCGGTTTTGCGGTGGGTGCTGCCGAACGCGGCCAGCTCCTGCCATCAGGCGATATTGCCGAGGGCGACGTGATCCTCGGCCTTGCCTCCTCCGGCGTCCATTCCAACGGCTTTTCGCTGGTTCGGAAGATCGTGGAACTGTCGGGCCTCGACTGGAGCGCAGCCGCACCGTTTGCCGAAGGCCGGCTGCTCGGCGAAGCCCTGCTCGAGCCGACCCGCATCTATGTGAAGCCGCTTCTGAAGGCGATCCGCGAGACCGGCGCCATCAAGGCGCTGGCGCACATCACCGGCGGCGGCTTCCCGGAAAATATTCCGCGCGTCCTGCCGAAGCACTTGGCGGCCGAGATCGATCTTGACGCGGTCAAGGTTCCGCCGGTGTTTTCGTGGCTCGCCAAGACGGGCGGCGTCGAATCCAGAGAAATGCTGCGCACCTTCAACTGCGGCGTCGGCATGATCGCCGTCGTCGCCGCTGAGAACGTCGCGGCGGTTTCCGAGGCACTCGAAGCTGAGGGCGAGACTGTCATCACGCTCGGCCGCATGATCGCCCGCGAAGAAGGCGCTGCCGGCACGGTCTACAAGGGTACGCTTGCCATATGAGCTCGCCGCGCAAACGCGCCGTCGTCTTCATATCAGGCAGCGGCTCCAACATGATGGCGCTGGTTGCGGCGGCGAAAGCAGCCGACTACCCGGCCGAGATCGTCGGGGTGATCTCCGACAAGGCGGATGCCGGCGGGCTTGCCAAGGCTGATGCCGAAGGCATTTCCACCTTCGCTTTTCCCCGCAAGGACTACGCCAGCAAGGATGCGCATGAGGCGGCGATCTTTTCGGCGCTCGACGAGCTTAAACCCGATATTCTCTGCCTGGCAGGCTACATGCGGCTGCTGACGGCGACATTCATCCAGCGTTACCAAGGCCGGATGCTCAACATCCACCCTTCCCTGCTGCCGCTATTTCCGGGCCTGCATACGCATCAGCGGGCGATCGACGCCGGCATGCGGATCGCCGGCTGCACGGTGCATTTCGTCACCGAAGGCATGGATGAGGGGCCGGTGATCGGCCAGGCGGCTGTGCCGGTTCTCTTGGGCGATACGGCCGAAAGCCTTGCCGCGCGCGTGCTCACCATCGAACACCAGATCTATCCGCAGGCCTTGCGGCTGTTTGCCGAAGGTCGAGTGGCGATGGAAGGCGGCAAAGCCGTCGGCGCGGAGGCCGCGACCGCCGCACCCAAGGCTCAACTGATTTCGCTCATCGGCGACCGCGCTTAAGCCGCCAAAGCCCTTAACGGATGGAGGGTGCCGTCGCTGTAGACGAAGCGACCGGCGCGGAAGGTGGCGCGGATGCGATTGATATCGCCCGGCTCGACCACGACGAGATCGGCGCGCCGGCCGACGGCGATCTC
>NZ_JALBGX010000286.1:0-1445 GCF_023006465.1 Rhizobium sp. PRIMUS64
GGCAGCGCCCGCCGTCTCGCTCTCTGGCGGCCTGGTCGCCGCTGGCGGCGATCCGAAGGCGGCGCGCGATCTTATCGCAGGATATGGCAAGAGCCCCGACGGTAAAGACTATGCCGACATGCCGAACACGAAGCGGCTGCCGATCGCGCAAAAGGAAACGGGCAACGCGCTGGCGTTCACGCCGGGCGAGATCAACCGCGTCGATGCGGCCGCGGCAGCGATCGCGCGCAAGCGCCTCTACGATGCCGGCATCGATCCAAAGAAGGACGATGCTAAGGACGTCTATCAGCGCGCCTACCAGGAGGCCGCCGGCGCCACCTTCGTCAACAACGTCCAGTTCGGCGGCTTCGGCGATTACGATCGCGGCACCTGGTACCGGGCGGTCAAGGTTGTGGTGCCGCCCTCGATCCGCGCCGACAAGTTCCCCGACGTAATCGGCTCGCTGACAGATGCTGACATCGGCAGCGTCAAGGGCAGGAACGGCAAAACCTGGACGGCGGCCGACTATCAGAAGGGGATCCCGGTCGCGGTCAAAGGCGGCTATGCCTTCGCGCTCGGCGACCCTGCAGGATCCTCACCGATGTTTATCGCCGACGACAAAGGCAATCCGATCGTGCTTGATGTTGCCGGCATGCGCGACAAGCTGCAGGCACGTGTTCCCGAGGCCTGGCGATGAGTGGGCCGCCCGATGACTTGATCGAGGCCGGCAACGTCGATCTGCAGAACCGGCCCCGAGTGCAAAACAGCGACGGTTCTGTAAGCACCGTCCGGTCAATGTCGTTCGAAGAAGACGGCAGCGAAGTCCTTGTGCCGACCGTCTCGCCGGATGGCCGTATTCTGTCCGACGACGACGCGATCAAGCTCTATCACGAAAGCGGGCAGCATCTTGGAAAGTTCCGCACTGCGGATGCCGCGACCGCCTACGCCGAAAAGCTTCACGACGATCAGGCTAAGCTCTACGGCCTGACAGAGGATCCCTGGAAAGGTCGCTTTCCGGATCCCGCAAAACTTCCCAAGAGCTCTTCGGATGGGCCGGAAACATGGGGCGAAGCATTCGGGCGTCTTGCAACGGCCAGCGATGAAACGCAGCGCGTCATCGAAAACGTCGTCGCCGACGATGCGGCGCGCTATGACGCCTATGCCGGCTACATCAAGGAAGTGCAGGATGCGACGGGCGTCAAGCTCGCCAATCCGCTCGACGTCGACCTGCGCCAGGGCGCTTTCGACGCCAAGCCCAATCCGCAGATCTCGGGCGGAACGGGTCTGGAATGGCGCGATCAGAAGCTGCGGGCGAGCCTCGACAAGTTCGAAGCCGATCGGGAGCGTTGGGCGGCGCAGTATCCTGCGCAGTCGAGCGTGATCCAGCTCGACGTCGAAGGCCGCGTAAAACGGCAGCAGCGGGCCGCTGAGGCCGAGCAGGCGCGAGCGGCGCAGTCTCCGGAGCT
>NZ_JALBGX010000287.1:0-1429 GCF_023006465.1 Rhizobium sp. PRIMUS64
GAACTCGTTGAGCGGCGCCCGCCACAGCATAGACGTCTCTCGGGCGGGCTCCAGCAGCTTGCGATTCGGCGGCTCGGGGAGCAAGACATCGAGCAATATGGCGGAGGCGGGCGAAGTCGCCGCGGCGCCGCAGGGCAAACGCCGCGGATTTACGTCGCGCATGGCGTCAGGGTTCAAGAAGGCGTTCGGATTGAGCAGCGGCAAGACGTCGTCGCGGAGTTCGGGGCAGCAAGACGTCGATGCCGCAACGGAGACTCACGTGGTCTCAACCAAGGTTCGCGTCGATTACGCCAAGCGTGGTCGCCCCGCCGACCGGGACATGCATTCCGATGACGAGTCCCGCATCAACCAGTTCGCGGAAGCAGTCCGAAACTACGAAATTCTACCCGACGGTAGCATCGGCCGAGGGGACGGAAGGGTTCCCGAGCGTACCTTGACGACCAATTTAGGGATTCTTAGGGGGTTCGCTCGTTGGCTCAAAGCAGAGAACAGAGATTCGATGGCTTCTCGGCTTTTAAACGATCCAGATTCACTAGCCGTTGATATCGCGGATTATTGGGCAAGCGGTGGGGATGGTCAGGACCGTCTTAAGTCAGCACTGTCTCATTTCAGGAGGCTCGCGCCTGAGGGGCAAGAACTCCAAGCCGTTGGACCTGGGCCGCGCCTGATGGGGCGCCAGATACATGATCCTTATCCCGACGACGCGCTCGTCATTGATAGCTTGGCCAAGGAAGAGCTGAGTAAGTTCGGACCGGTCCCGACTTCTCGGAATAATACCAGTCACCAACGAAAGTTTAGCGCTTGGCTCCAAAGGGAGGGCAGGGAGAGCATAGTCAGCCGACTCACCGGTACTGATCAGCAGCAACAGTCGTTGCAAAAAGATTACCAAGACTTCATCGAAGCCATGGGAAAAAAAGTGGGCGTGAGTTTCGATCGGCTGCGGCAGTATCTAGGCGCCGAGTCGCAGTTGAAACAGCATCATCCTTATCCCGACGACGCCCGCATCATTGATGACCTAGCCAAGGAAGAGCTGAGCAAGCTCGGACCGGACTCGACTTCGCAGAGGAAAGTTATCTGGAATCTGACCAACAATCGACGGAGGTTTGGTAATTGGCTGCAAACCAGGGGTCGGGAGAGCATAGCGAGCCGGCTCAACGGCAGTGATCAGCAGCAATGGTCGTTGAAAATAGATTACCAAGACTTCACCGAAGCCGTGGGAAAAAAACTCAATATGTCTTTCAATCGGCTTCGGCAGTACCAGCAAGTCGTTGAGGCGAACGCAGCGTCGGGGTTGTCCCCTGAGCCGGCAAGTGGCCGGGAACCGGCCGGTCTGGACGGCCGTTCGGATCCACGTGCCGAGTTCAGATCAACTTCGCCGCTGCAGCAGGTTGATCCATCGATCGAAGGCCGCAGCGGATTGTCGCTCGAC
>NZ_JALBGX010000288.1:0-1423 GCF_023006465.1 Rhizobium sp. PRIMUS64
GCAGCTTGCCGAGGTCGTTGTGCCCCAGCCTGCCGCAACGGCATATTCGCGGGCGCCGCAGCCGGTGCCGGAAGCCGACGACCCCTTCGCCGGCCATGATTTCGAGCTGGATCTTGCCGGCATCGAGCTGGAACTCGCCGACCTCGATTTCTCCGAGACGTCCGACCCATCGCCGCAGCCAGAGCCGCCTGCACCTGCTCCCCAGCCAACCGCTGCCGTCGCTACGCCTCGGCCCGCGCCTGTTTTTGCGCCAGAGCCGCCAGCTCCTGCTTTCCAGCCGGCCGCTGCCGCCCCTGTACGGTCCGCTCCAGCCTTCGTTCCCGAGCCGCAGGCTCCAGCTCCGGCTCCGGCTTTCAACTGGGCGGCTGCCTCCGACTCGACCGAAGACCTGCCATTCGATCCGGCGATGATCTGCGATCCGGAGGATCGTCCCGAGACCGTCGACGACATGCACGTGCCGATGCTGCCGCCGGTCGAGCAGCCCGCGCCGGTCGCGAAAACTGCTGATTTCGATTTCGATCTCGACGCGGAGATCGCCAGCTTCTTTGAACCGGCCAAGCCGCGGCAAACGCCGACGCCAGTCCGGGATACGGCTGCGGCCGCGGCAACGCCGGTCAAGCCCACCATCGCCGATGGCCTCGATGATTTCGAACGGGCGCTGGAGGAGGATTTCCGCCGCAGCGTGCGCGAGCCGGTCGAGCGCCGCGAGACCTCCGAGGTTCGTATCGAGTCGGCAAGCCAGGCCGCTGATTTCAGCCGCGCCCGGTCGATGCGCCGGCTGCTTGCCGGGGCCGTCGTGCTCGTGGTCTTCGCCGGTGTCGCTTATGGTGTCTATTCCTCCGTGTGGAACGGCGAGGGGCTCGGCATTGTCGCGTCCGGCGAGCCGCGCGTGATCACCGCCGACAAGGAGCCGGTCAAGGTCGTTCCGGAAAATCCTGGCGGCAAGACCGTGCCGAACCAGGATAAGGCCGTTTACGACCGTGTTGCGGGTTCTGCCGAAGAGCCGAAGCAGAAGGCGCTCGTTTCTTCCGACGAGGCGCCCGTCGATGTTGTCCAGCGCACGCTGACACCGGAAGCGCTGCCTGAAGACGACGAGAACGCCAACGCTGACGATCAGGTCACGCCGACTGCGGTCGGTGAGACGGAGGATCCGCGTCTGTTGCCGAACCAGGACAATGCCGACAACGCTTCGGCAAGCGACGCCGACAAGACGCCGTCCGTTTCGCCACGCAAGGTCCGCACGATGATCGTCAAGCCTGACGGTACGTTGGTTGCCCGCGAGGAGCCGGCGCCCGTCGATCAGCCGATGCCGTCTGCCCAGCCGACGCAGTCTGCTCAGGCGACACAGTCTGCCCAGGCGACGCCGTCTGCCCAGCCGACACCGCCGGCTCAGCCGCCGTTGACGGCCCAGTCGACCCCGTCC